>DUKS01000024.1:0-809 GCA_013329215.1 Nanobdellota archaeon
CAGTACGGCAGAAGACATTCTCCCATTGGAAAGGGATATGCTTCAAATGCCGGATTTTGAAATTTCTCCAAGAGAGGCAACTATTGAAGATTATCTTGAATCAAAGGGTATTGAGCCTGAATATGAATATACAACAGAATGGTGGGAATATCCTATCAATGTAGCAGGCGGGCTTGGGCTGAACCTTATTTGGCATGAGTTTGGGCATTATCTTGTTGCAAACATAGTCGGCGCAGAAGACGTTGAAATGCATTTCTTTGGCGGCGGCGTATGCGGGGACAGCATCGCGTGCGTTACACACACTTTGGGGAGATGCAGGGACCGCTTATGCCGAAACATAGACCTGGATAGAGGGCAGCTGCAGGAAACATTAATTTCTGCGGCCGGAGTGGGATTTACAACCGTGGCTAACCTCGGGCTTACTGCATTGCTGAAAAATGGCATGGTTCCGGACTGGATGAGAAGCTTTACAGCAACAACCTCACTAATTATGATGCTTGACAGGCACCAATATATATGGAGCTCTGCAATTCAGCATTGGGCTGGGATAGACAACACAGGAAGCGATATCGAAAATATAATCACAGGCAATTTTGCATCCCCCAAGGCAAGGGATGCGGCCTACGGCGTTTTATTTGCCGCTTCCGCAATTGAGCTTGCATTCAGATGGGAGGAGATATGGTATCTGATGAATACAGCAATAGGAAAGCAGGTTGAGGTTCCGGAAGGCCTGGGCATAATGCCGGGATTATATCCGTATGGAACCACGCTCATGATGGGCGCGTCAGGAACTTTCTAGCAGCCGAACA
>DUKS01000024.1:984-27071 GCA_013329215.1 Nanobdellota archaeon
CCGAACAGATTCTAAACATATTTAAGCTATAAAATGCTAATAAAAAGCATGAACCTTACGCTTGAAGAGCTCGGCATACTGTCATCTTACACAAGAAGGAAGATTCTGAAGGTTCTTGCAGAAAAAAGGCAGAATGTTACAGGCCTGTCAGAAATAATGGGCAGGTCAAAGTCAACAATGCACGAGCAGCTGATAAAGCTTTACCAGAAAGGCTTTGTTACAAGAATAGAGCGGGAAGGGCACAAGGATGTGTATTATGAGCTTTCAGAAAAAGGCTCTTCACTGATGAGGAGCGAGCCAGCTGTTATCACAATGGCGGCTGTTTCAATGATTGCTGGGATTTCAGGCGTTTATTCGCTGGTGAAGTATTTTGCAGCTCCTGCATTATTTGCAGCATCTGCGCTGAAAGCAAACACACTACCTGATGAAGCCGCGCCTGTGCTGATGGCTGCTCCTGAAAGCGCAAGGGCTGCGGCAGTGCCTGGACTAAGCAGGATCAGTGCGGGCAGCGTTTGGCTGTTTGCAGGGCTTTTGCTTATAGTAATAGCCGCTCTTGTCCTGTATTCAATGTTCAGGAAGCGCAAGCACAATCCTTAAATACCATTTATGACACTAATACTGTATCAGTTTTTTAAATAAGAGGTGAGGATAAATGCGAAAGATGCACAAAAAGGGCGCAGTTGAGATGTCAATGCAGACCATCATAGTAGTTGTTATTGGCGTTACACTGCTTACGCTGGGCCTGAGGTTTGTTTACACCACATTCTCAGGCATCGGAGAACAGCAAAAAGGTATTTCAGACATGACAGACAAGCAGCTTAAGGAATTATTCGGGCAAAGCGAAGACCCGTTAAGCCTGCCAAAGGACAACATTGAAATGAGTCAGGGAGAAAAGCAGGTTCTTGACTTGTACGTGAAAAACCCAGGCTCAGGCACGTCACTGTTTAAGGTCACAATACCCGCGCTAAACGCAGAGGATATGCCGACAGGCGCAAGTGACCCAACCAAATGGCTGGTATGGACAAAGTCAGGAAGGACACTGACAAGCGGAAAAGGGTTCGTTGACAAGCTGCAGATAAATGTTCCAAAGAATGCAATAACAGGCTCTTACAGGTTCGGGCTTAATCTGGAATGCGGCGATACGGAAATATGCCCGTTCAGCACTATTCTAAGCCTTGAAGTAAAGTAAGCCTTTCTTCTTTTTTTTATATTACATTTATATACCACTTCCGACTATTCTATTCATATGGAGCCGAATACATTCACGCAGCGCTATCTTGAATTGGGCGGAAAAGCGCCTTTGTTTGAATTGCCTGAATCAATAAGAGTGAACACTGCGAAAATAACAGCAGAAGAGCTTATTGAAAGGCTCTGGCAGAAAGGGGTACACCTTGAAAAGATCCCTTTTGTAAAAAACGGGTTTTATGTAAGGCAGAGCAGGATGTCAGTGTCAGCATTGCAGGAGCATTTGCAGGGATTCTATTATATACATGAAGCTGCATCGCAAATACCTGCAGAAGTTTTAAACCCGGGCAAGACTGACCTTGTGCTTGACTGCTGCGCAGCCCCTGGAGGGAAAACAACGCAGATGGCATTAAATGCAAAAGCGGTTGTTGCACTGGAAAGCCAGCATAACAGGGTTCCTGCACTAATCAATAATATTGAAAGGCTGGGAATAAAAAACATTATCGTGTGCAACACAGACGCAAGGATGTTTGAGCCTGAAATAAAATTTGACAAAATACTTGTTGACGCGCCTTGCTCGGGAAATTACATCACAGACACCAGATGGTTCAGGAAGCAAAAGCTGGAAAATTTTAAACAGAGAAGCGCGCTGCAGAAAGAAATACTTGCGAATATCGTGAACTGCCTTTCTGATGAAGGAGAGCTAGTCTACAGCACGTGCTCGCTTGAGCCTGAAGAGGATGAAATGGTCATTGACTGGGCGATAAAGTCGCTTGGGATGAAGGCAGTCGAAATCAGCTGCTTAGGGGACAAGGGCATCATCAGCCCGTTCGGCGAAGAGCTTGACAAAGGCGTTGAAAACTGCAGAAGGCTCTGGCCGTTTAAGGCAAAAACGCAGGGCTTTTTCATTGCAAAGCTGGTGAGAGCATGAGCTTTGAGGTGTTTGCAGGCAAGTTTACTGGAAAAAATCCGGATTATGTTAAAATGGGCAGCAAATACTTCTTGGCAGGCCCTTTGCTTGTCGCGCTTTCAAAGCAGCTTGGTCACAGCATTGTTTCGCTCGGGCTTTTCCTGGGAGAGGAAAAAGCAGGCAAGTTCATGCCGTCTCTGGCATTGCTTGAAATCCTTTCAGTAGCTTCCGAGGAAAAGGTTTTTGTGAACGGCATAGGCGAGATAGACTTCCTTTACAACAAGGGCCTGAAAAGCAGGCATATAGTTGCCGTCAAAGGCTCTTCAAAAGAAGGTTTTATGAAGCTTATACAGAATGAGCATGATGAAAACCTCGGCTATGGCAAGATTTCAAGGGAATTGGGTTCTGATAAGGCTGAAATCGCAAACCTGCTTGATAGGGGCGATTTCATAAGAAGGGAGAAGGATTAAAAGAAACATTTATATAGTCTCCCGCCAATAATAGCTATGTTCATAGGAGAGAATCAACAATGGGAAGAATAAAAACAACATTGATAAAGCGAAACACGAAAAAGCTGGTAAAGGAAAGCAGCGACAAGCTGGGCACTGAGTTTAAGGCAAATAAGAATGCCATAAAGAACCTTGCTGTAATTTCCTCAAAAAAGCTGAGGAACATCGTTGCCGGCTACACAACCAGGCTTATGAAGAAAAAGAAAGCTGACGCTTTGCAGTAAAGACAAGGAGGTACTCGCATGGAAGAGAATGAACACACTATTTTTGTAGGCAGTAAGCCTTTTATGAACTATGTGACAGGCGTTGTAATGCAGTTTACAACCCAGAATGCGGACCAGGTTGTTGTCAAGGCAAGGGGGAAATTCATCTCCAAGGCTGTTGACATAGCAGAAGTCGCTTCCAAGAGATTCCTTGAGGGCCAGGTTGAAATAGGGAAAATCGCAACCAGCAGCGAGGAGTTCAAGAACAAGGAAGGAAGGCAGGTCAGGGTAAGCACAATAGAGCTTAATATGCTCAAGAAGTAAAAACTAGTTTATTCATCATCTCATTCTGCATCTTTCCTGGAATTGCCTTTTCAGATTTCTGATTTCATCGCCTATGTTCTCGAATACCAAGAATGAACGAATTTTACCAGCCTTCATATAGCCGCTGTTCAGCATTGGCTCTGAGTAAACAGGGACCAGCTTTGTTTCCTTCGGGTCATAGTTTCTTCCTTTCAGGAATTCTTCATAATCCCCGCACGACAATACGCTCTGGCATACCCAATTCCCTGCCGGCGGTGTCTGCACTACAAGCTCGTTAAGCCTAAAAGCCCATCTTAAAGAATCTGTGTTTGTTGCATCAGCCATTTTATTCATCCCCTCCTTTTTATGCTGTTTAACATATATATAAGCTTTTCTATTAGTAACCTTTAAATAGTAGTTATAATTAGGATAAGGTATGATAAACGTGCTAAAACTCGATGAAATGCTGGAATGGATAGGGCCTTCTGTTACTGAAGAGAGGACTATGACAACAGGGGAAGCGTACAGGAAGATGGAGCAGGGAAAGTATGCGTTTGTGCCTGCTGAATACTTCGCGGGGTCAAGGCACTGCCTAAAGCAGAGCGAAGTCCCTGCAATAGTATGGGAATGCGTGAATAATGCGGCAAACAGGGGCAATAAAGGGAAGAAAAAGCTCCCAATAGCCCTCAGGATCCACAGAGGGAGGTCTGGGATTGTTGTTGAAGTAGAAGACTCAGGAGAAGGAATACCAGAGAATGATATCGAAAGGCTGCTTAGAGACGGGCCTAATACCGGGTGCTTGTATGAACGCAATGGGCAGCAGAGGGGACTGGGGTTTTACACAATACGGAATCAGCTTGATGCAAAGATTGTAAACGCAATAGGATTCAACGATAAAAGGAATGCGGTTTACCTGATGGCTTTATTCTAATCCATAGCCTATTCACTTGTTTCTCCAGGCTTTTAAAAGAGCTGTTGTTTGAAATCACATAATCCGCTTTCCCTGCTTTTTTCTTTTGTGATAATTGGGATTCTATTCTTCTTAATGCATCAGGCCTGCAAAGCCCCCTTTTCAAAAGCCGCTTAAGCTGCGCATCCCTGCCTGCGCAGACAATTATGGTCTTATCCATCTTTTGGTCCATGCCGGATTCAAATAATAAAGCCGCCTCAACCACAAGCAATTCATTTGTTTTCTCAAGCCCAGCAATCCTGTTTCTGACATAAGGCCAGACTATGGATTCAAGCTTTTCCATCTGCTTTTTGTCATTGAAAACAATCCCTGCAAGCCCATGCCTGTTTACAGCAAGATGCCTGAAGCCAATCGCTTTAAGCCCAAAAGCAAGAAGGAGCTTCAGCTTTAGGATTATATTTTTCGCATACAGCTCATGCACAACCCTGTCGGCGTCAATAACTTTTGCGCCCAACTGCTCAAGCATTGCAGAAACCGTTGACTTCCCGGATGCGATGTTGCCTGTAAGCCCTATGAGCATATACTCCTAATATCCTGAAAAGATTTAAGCCTTTCCTATTCAAACGTCCGCTGCCTTTGCTCCGGGAACAGCTCGTGTATGGAGTATTCAAGCCCGTCGGGGAACAATGAGACATACGATAGGCCCCTCTTTTTCAGCTCTTCCTCTATGCTCAGCCTGTGCCAAAGCCCGGTTGAAACAGATATGATTCTTCCTGTGCCCGGGTGTTCAGCAATATAATCTGTTATGTTCCTTATGAATGCGCGGCTTCTTTCAACAATCATAACATCCTCCCATTCCCCGCCAAAAAGGCCTTCCTTTCTTCTTAATTGCCAGTCATCCATTCCGAACGTAACAACACTGTCCTGGTACACGAGCTCAAACATGGCGCCGGCCGGGGCGGTAAGCTCAGGGTCTGTCATTGCCCTTGCTGCATAATCCCTTCTTTCATCATCAGGCATATCCGCAATCCTCCAAAAATGCTTAAGCTGCGCAAATGAAATCCTTCTTCTTTCCCACATCCTGTCATAAGAGAACTCGCCGTCAAAATATTCCATTGCAACAAATCCGGCATTGTTTTCATGCAAAAGCTCCTCAAGCGTAAGGAAGGCATTTTCCTGAGTTTCAAGGTCAATATGGTTCTCATAGAATAGCACAAAAAGATTTTCCTGGCTTCCGTGATATGTGCCTACAACTTCGCTGTGCCCAATGTCAAGGCATTCATTGTTCATAACAAGGCCATTGCATTCATCCTGAGAAGAATTTGTGCACAGCATGAAAGGCGCGGAAACTGCTGCGCCAATGCCAAGGATGCCTGCCGCGATATAATATTTAAGCTCCATATTTCATAAGGAGAAAAACAGGGTTTAAAAACAATTCGGGAAACCTTTATATAGAAAGGATGCCTGAAATATCTTATTAAACCTATGAGGTGAGATATGAAAGCAAAAACACTGATTGTGTTAGTGATTGTCGCGTTGCTGTGCACTTCGATTGCATCAGCAGGATTTGTTGACTGGATTACAGGCAAAGTGTCGCTAAACTTCCTGAAACGGGCGAAAACAGACGCAGCCAAAGCGCCTGCAGCTGTTTCTACGAAAGAAGTTTCTCCAGCTGCAGCTGATAAAGTGCAGCCTGTTGAATGGGACACAAGCGTCAAAGCTTACAAAGGCGATGCGCTTCTTGTGCATACTGAAAACACGCTGAGACAGCTTGAAGCAACGCTTGGGCTTGTTGCAAAGAAATGGGACACAAAGCCTGCAGAGTGGGACTCAAGCCCGGCGGGGGTGGCACAATGAGAAAACTAATCTTAATCGTAATGGCAATGCTGCTTATGGCAGGCGTGGCGAGCGCAACACTTGATGTGTTCTACCGGACTGCGACAATCCCGCACATGACGCTGGAATATCCCGGTGCGGAAAGTGCAACAATAAATTGGGAAGAAACCTTTAATACCATGATACACTTTGAGAATTCCTGCGATGTTAATGCAACAACTTACATATATGATTCAGACGGCCGTTTGCCATGCGTGAAAATCGCCACTTATGTAACAGACCCAAGAATAACGATTAGCGGCATCAGCCGGGAAGTATCTACTAAGGAGGTTATTGTCGCAACAAGAGAACTCAATAATGCCCCTTCAGTATTGTTTGATGTCTTTTATAAACCATGGGGAAGCCCTCGCGAAATGGTACACTTTGTAAATGCAACAGGGGTAATCATCATGGGGACCGAAGGTGAAGAAGCAAAAGCAGATTTCAGCACTTCTTGCGATGCAGGAGATGCTATCGACCCCGCAATTGATTCTGATGGGTCAATAGAATGCATCGATGTTACCACAAATGACCTTCCGACAATTATTGTGCAAAATCGGGCCACGGGGGAACAAATAGGGACAAATGAGGCATTTATATACATGCACGCGCCGGCATCCTCTGAAGGGCCATCGGGTGGGCACCCTCTTGGCGAAGGGCAATCTGTTTCTGCCTGCGGCAAGACACTGACTCTTTCGGTCATTGGAAGCTCAAGCGTTGTTGTCGATGTTGACGGCGTTTCACGAAGCATTGCAGACAGGGCAACATCTGTCGTAAACGGGCTTTCTGTTACTGTTGACAGCATTGTAAGCAGAACCGTGCCTGAAGACTCACGCGCGATATTGCTTATTGAATGCGCTACGGCAGAGCCGTCATGCACTGACTCAGATGGTGAAAATCTAACCACAGCCGGAGAAGTAACAGGAGTTGATGCAGAAGGCATTTCCTTTGCTTATACAGACATGTGCATTCCAGAAGGCATAGACGGGGTGCCTGAGTATCCAAGAGGAATATTAGAAAGTATATGCGTGGGGACCGATCCAGCAACAAGAACAACAGCTTGCCCGGAAGGCACTGTCTGCGCAAGCGGAAGATGCGTGCCAACACTCTCAGGCGACAGGCTGAGAGAAGAGCGTTTCAAAGAAATAAGGAAGCTGCTCACCAGGGTAAAAGTGCCTCTGAACAGCCTTGAGACTAAAGCATGCAAGCTCCCTGCAGCGCCAAAGGCGTCCGCAACAGCAGATGTCAAAGCATTCAGCAGCCTGCAGACAGAGCTTGCAGCGGTTAATGCGCAGCTTGCAAGGATAGAAAAATGCAGGACCGGCAAAGAGCCCGCTGCATTAACGCGGTCTGCAGACAATGAAGGGAACGTTGCAAAGCTTTTGGCTTCTATTGCAGTAAATGCAAAAGAGCTGAAGCTCGGGACGCTGAAAGCAGGCGGAAAGGCTAAAGCAGAGCCTGCTGCCAAAGCAATTGCTGAAAAAACTCCTGCAAAGAAAGCATCCTTCTGGAGCAGATTCTTCGGAAAGAAAACCCCTGCCTAAGGGGATTTATTTTTTTCTTCTTCTTTTCTTATAAATTCTTCAAGCCCATCCGGCATTAATGAAACATAAGAAAAGCACATGCCCCGCAGCTCTTCTTCAAACACATCTTTATGGTCTAAGCCTACGGAGACTATAACAACTCTTCCGGCAGCAGCATGGTTTTCCAAATAATCCCTTAAGTTGCGCGCAAATGCATGGCTCCTTGGCTCATTTGCAAGCTCATGGCGTGCCTCTTCATCCGCAACGCCTTCAAGTGTCCTTATCAGGCTCCAGTCATCAATGCCGAATGTAACAATCGCTTCCGCATATATAATCTCAAACATCGGCACTGCGCCAAGCGGGGTCCTCTCATCGAGCACGTCCATGAGCGCCAGCTCGCGCCTGTACCTCTGGGAAGTGCATTCATTTGAAGGGCAGCCCAATTCCATAAAATAGCTCGCTGTAAGCGCGTTTAGCGGCGGGTATTCGCTGTGTATTGAACAGCCATTGCTACAGCCAAACGCGAACTCGCCCTGAAAATATTCAGTTGCTATCAATTTTGAGCCGTTCTCATTTATAAGCTCCTCAACTGTATAGAAAACATTGGCTTGGGTTTCAACATCAATGTGCGCTTCGTACACTATTGCAAAAACCTTGTCAGAGCCTGCATCATAAGCATTATCTATACTGCTGTGCTCCAGGTCAAAGCAGATGCCTGAAACGCTTGTGCCGCTTTCCCTGCATTGGTATTCCCTGTCTGCGGGAGATATGGGAAGGCCTGCGCAATTGGGGGATTCCTCTGTGGCAGGAAGAATTTTAACCGGCTTTTCTTCAGAGAGCCTGCCAACAGCCTGGTCTGAAGCAGCTGCAGCGCAAAGGCCAAGAACGCCTGCCGCGATATAATGCTTAAGCCGCATAGAAGCCAGTAATAATAAGCCCGTTTATAAGCCTTACTCCGTGTAATAATATCTTCCCTTCTTTCTCTGCTCAGAATCAAGCTGCGAGCCCGGCTTGTTGATGCGCGGCCTTTTTGTTTCCATGTCCTGCCTGTATGTGATATCAAGCATTTTAAGAACCTCGTTCATTCCTTCGGTCTTGGAAACAGGTCCGAAAACATGGCCTTCAACACCGGGCTTTCCTTCAAACACAAGCATTGAATCGCCTATGTAATCAATGAACTGCACATCATGGTCAACGACAATCGCGCATTTTTCGTGCTTTATCACAAAATCCTTTATTACCTCTGCCACATTCATCCTGTCCTCAACATCAATGAACGCAGAAGGCTCGTCTAAAGCGTAAATAGTGCAATCCTGCAGTAATGTAACCGCAATGTAAAGCTTCTGCAGCTCCCCGCCTGACAAGCCCTTTATTTCATTGTCCAAAAGCTTGCCAAGCCCAAGCTTCTCCAGTAAAGTCTGCCTGTACCAGCCCGACATGTACTTTAACCCGCCTGCTTTTTGCAGCGCTTCCTTTACAGTGCCTCCGATGTCAGAGCTTGGGTACTGCACTTTGTATGATATTTTCAGTTTTTCAGCTTCGCCGCTGTCAGGCTTTAGCTCTCCTGCAAGCATTTTAAGGAAAGTGGTTTTTCCAAGCCCGTTTGCGCCCATTACTGCAAGCACCTCTCCCTTCTTTACAATGCCCTGCGCTGTTTTCAGCCTGAAGCTCTCGAATTTCTTTTCCATTTCAGGGAATTTAAGCAGTATTTCCTTGCTTGCATACCTTTCAGAAGCATACTGGAAGAACCTGATAGGATATGGCCTAAACCTGACATTGTCATCAGGCAGGAAGCCGTCCAGATATTCGTTTATGCCCCTTCTTACTGCTTTTGACTGTGATATGACTCCGTAGCAGCCTGCTTCGCCGTAAACAATCTGTATTTCATCTGAAATATAGTCCAGTGTTGCAAGGTCATGCTCCACAACCAATACAGCCGTCTTTTCATCAGCCAGAGAGCGTATAAGCCTTGCAGCCCTTATCCTTGTTGTTATATCCAGGAAAGATGCAGGCTCGTCAAAATAATACACCTCCGCTTTTTTGGAAGCCGTAGCAACTATTGCCACTTTCTGCAGCTCGCCGCCTGAAAGCATTGAGAGCTTCCTGTCAGCCAGATGGGATGCATCAAGGTCTTTCAGCAGCTGGAAAGCAATCTCTTTCCCGTCAACTTTTGCAAGAAGCTCTTTTACAGTGCCGTCATACTGTTTTGGGATAAGGTCTATCCTCTGGGGCTTGTAAGCAACATTAACCTTGCCCGAGTACAGCCGTTTGAAATAATCACCCAATGAGACAGTGGCATATCTCGCTATTATCTCCTCGTCTGCAGGAGGATTCCGCAGGTTTCCAAGATTTGGCTTTAAAACGCCTGCAAGTATGTTCAGTGCTGTTGATTTTCCAATGCCGTTTCTTCCCAGGATGCCAACCACTTTTCCTGCCTTTGGTATCGGAAGGTGGAACAGCTCAAATGCGTTCTTTCCGAACCTGTGGATAGGGTCGTCTTTTAATTTTTCAGGCAGGTTTATGACAGATATGCAGCTGACAGGGCATTTCCTCACGCATATGCCGCAGCCTGTGCACAGCTTTTCATCTATCAAAGGCTTCTTGTCCTGCTCGTTTATCACAATGCAGTCCTTTCCAGTGCGGTTAACAGGGCAGTACCTACCGCAGACGAAGTCGCAGCCCTTGCCGTTAATGCACTTTATCCTTTCGATGATGGCTACTCTTGTCATGGGATTTAAAGAGAGACAGAGTGTTTATAAATATTCCGAGTAAGAAATCAAAGAAAAAAGAAAGCCGGCCTCCGACGTGAATTTGCGCTTTGCTTTGGTTCTGTATTTTTATCTTCCAAACATTCTGGTTAAGCTGGTAATAATCGGAATCTTCTCCCTTATAGTTGGTATGCCTCTTGCTATTTCGAGAGGCGGGTTTGTTATTTCCCTTAAAGTTTTTATTTTCACTCTTGCGCTTGAAGGCGCAGTATCGCCGCCAATTGAAATATTATACTCTTTCAATCTTGTTCTAATCTCTGCCCAATGGCTGGGATATGCAGATAAAACTCCTAAGTGCCCAATGTATAAATAATTCCCTTCTCTCTCCAAGGTAATAGAATAATAAGGATATGCCGTTGTTCGGATATAGCTGGAATATGCAGTAAACCCCGGGCTAATAGCTATCTGCTCTTCCATCTGCGGTAATGGCATTAAAATTAAAGAGGCAGGAACCGCCGCCAAATTAGCCAGCAAATCACCATGGGCAAATAATCCCAGCGAAGGCATATAAGTTATTCCATGCCCTTCCGCCCTTGTATGAACCTCATAAGCTGGAATATTTATAGACCTTAAAAAGCCAGCAAATATATCCGCCCCATCATGGCAACCGATGATTCTTTCCCTGAATAAGTCTTCATATGATACAAATTCTTTTACAGTGCGAACATCGCCACCGTACCTTTCCCAGCCATACTCTTCAGTTGCATGAAAGAAGTTTTGTTCTGCCCATTCAACGAGATTACTTGCTGCTTCTAATTGATTCCTGGAATTATTAACTATACGCTTAGTTAGGGGGAACAGCTTAAAGTCGCCCTGCGATATATTTTGGTATTCAATAGAACAACTATCCCTGTCATCAACTGAATAGCCGATATGGCAGGCGTGTGTTTCGCTTATCCTTGTTCTTTCAAATGTCCTATGTGCCAATTCTTCTATAGCCTCGCCTCTTTCCAATAATGCAGTAATCTCATCTGCATTATAATCCCTTAGCGACCAAGGCACTGCATGGTTCTTTTCTATCCATAAAGCATGCGCTAAATGGATTATGTATATCCTTTCTTCTTCATCAAGCGAGCTGTAGCTGCTGAATATTTCATTGAACTTGCGCTCTTTTACGCTTATGGCTTCGTAAGGATTATAGCTTGAAAATGCTTCTTCCAGCGCATCAAGCCCAGCCATGCTGTTTATTTTGGTTTTTACATTTGCAAGAGAGGGATAATTATTCAGGAAGTCTATTGCTTTTTCATTCACCGGCGGAATGATGCGGGATGAAGTGTCTTGCCTGACTAGCGATGTTTTCTTAAAAGCAGAGATTACGTCGCCAGTAATATCCCCCCAGAAGCCGGCTGCGGCTATTGTTGACAATAACAAGATTGCAATAATAATAGAATAAATAAGCTTTTTCATAATCTCATCTTCCAAACATCCTGCTTAAGCGGGTAATAATCGGAATCTTTTCCCTTATAGTTGGTATGCCTCTTGCTATTTCGAGAGGCGGGTTTGTTAATTCCCTTAAAGTTTTAATCTTCACTCTTGCGCTTGAATAAAGCGAGATATTATATTCCCATAATTGTGCTTTTATCCTGTCCACTTGATCAGGGTATCTATATAGCGAATCCATATGGCTTATATACAAATAATCCCCCTCTCTTTCCAATGAAACGGAATAATAGGGATATGTGTCCCAAATATGGCTCTTATAAGAACTAAAGTCAGGGCTAACAGAAATCTGCTCCCTTATTCTTGGATAAGACATTAAAAGCGACGAGGCGGGGACATCTGCAAAAGAGGCGATTAGATTGCCATGCACAAATAGTTCTAAGGAAGGGGCATAGGCTATTCCATACTCAAAAGAGCCTTCTGCGCCCCTTGTATGAACTTCATAAGCAGGAATATTTACGCTCCTTAAAAAAGCAGCAACTAATTCAGCGCCAAGCTGGTCTGCAATTATCCTTTCCCTGAATGCATCTTCAAGCCCTATCTGATTCTTAACATCGCATGATGTGCAAGTCTGCCCAGAAGACCCGGTAGGCTCCTTATCTCCAGTATCTTCCATATACCTACCCCAACCATAATCTCCATAAGCATCAAAAAAATTCTTTTCCGCCCATTCGATAATCAGTGATGCGGCTGTTAGCTGATTACCTGAGCCATTTATTATATTCATTGTAAGAGGATATAATTTATACCAGTCTTTGGATATATTTCCATATTCCCATGCAGAAGAGGCTCTTTGGATAACTGTGTCTTCAAACCTTCTGTTTGCCAATTCCTCAATAGCCCACCCCCTTTCCAGCAATGCAGTGATTTTGTCCGCATTATAATCCCTTAAAGACCATGGGACAACATTATTCTTCTCTATCCATAAAGCGTGCGCCAGATGTACGATGTATATTCTGTCTTCTTCATTAATGAGAGGATATCTTCTGAATATCTCATTAAACTTGCGCTCTTTTGTGCTTATTGATTCATAAGGATTGTAGCTGGCAAATACTTCTTCCAGTGCCGCAAGCCCACCCATGCTGGTTATCTTTGTTTTTACATTTGCAAGAGAAGGATAATTGTTAAGGAAATATTCTGCATTTTGGATAATGCGTGTACTGCTTGCCAGCGTTAAATCATTGGCATAGCTACTTGTCTTGAAAGAACGGACTATATCGCCGGTAACATCCTGCCAGAAGCCCGCTGCGGCTATTCCTGATAAGAGCAGTAATAAAACAAGAAAAACAAAAAGAAAAGAAAGGCTTTTTCTCATGCCTTACCTGCCGAACATGCCGCTCCAGTAAGCAATCCTTTCCCTTGGCGCTGCCCTAAGTTCCATGCATTTTAATGCAACCACTGCACCGCAGCCAGTGTCGAGCCCAGACCATAAATCCACAATAGTAACTCTTATACCGTTTAATGTTGCACTTGCGCCTTCATTAATCCATTGCTCCCTAGCTGGCTTACTAAATTGTAACACCTTAACTCTTGCTTTAGCGGGTTCAACCCTTCCCGGGGCGGATTCAAATGATTCTGTTGCATTTAACACATAGACAGACCTGTTATCCCTGCACACAAAGGTTGTTGCAAACTGCCCTAACCTTTCCCCGCACTGGAGCCTTACTATCTGTACAGAGGGGTCGGTAGAAGCCTGCGTGCTTGCCGCTGCGGCCTGCGTATTAGCCTTTTTGCCCCAATTAAAAAAGGCGTTCCCAGTCAGCTTGTCCCAAAACCCCGCTGATGCAATGCTGCTGACTAATAGCAAAGCTATCAACACTACAAAAATCGTTTTTTTCATTTTTATTCCTCCTTTCTAAGCATAAGTACTAATACTTTATAATAGAATACCTCCCTTATATAGATTTAGGTTTTATTGCATACGAAAGCGCAACAGCCTGCTGTTTCTTTCTATTTAACGAAGCATTTCGCAACTATCAGCGGGAACAATATAGTCGCATCACCGAACACTTTCACTGACTCGCCGTTCTCGGTAATCTTGCCCCACGAGACAGCCTCATCAGGCCTCGCATTTGAATCAGCGCCGTCCCATTCTTCGCCTGTGTTGATGTAAACAGAATAATCCGCGCCGTTCCTCATCATGTTAGTGTTGCAGATATGGTGCTTCATAACGCCTCCGCCAAGCAGTATTATGCCTGTTTTTTTCCTTGTAATAGTGTACTCGTTCAGCTTGTGTATGTCATCTGAAACATCTATCTTAAAATCAGGATGGTTGTACTTGAAAAAATGGATCATATCCCCGAGGCTGCCGTCTGTTATTGCAGGGCAATAGACATCAATATTGTTCTTCCAGCACCAGTAATATATGCTCTTCTCATTGTTGATTTCCTTCCCAAGCTCTTTTATCAGCCCTGAAACAGATATTATTGTCCCGTCCTCTTTCTGCTTTTTGTACAGCCTCTCAAGTATCGGGTTTATGAAATCCTCAAACCTGCAGTAGCCGTCATTTGAAATAAAAATGTTTCCTGCGCGGTTAATGCTTTCTTTCCTCAGCAGTTCGCCTGAAGCAGAGAACTTGCCGAGCTTGAAGTCAATAAAGCACTTTACAAAATCTTCCTCAATCCCGCCTGCTGTTGTGACAATGACATGGACTTTCTTGTGCTTTGCAAGATACCTGATTATGTCCCTTAAGCCTGATGTAACGAGGTTTGATGTATAGCCTAAATATATAGTCACATCCTCTTTAACCATCTTATTGATTATTTCAACTGCTTTTGCAAAGTGAGATGCCTGAAAGCCGGTTGATGCAAGGCTGTCAATCAGCTTTTCATAGTTTACTCCATTGTCAAAGTCATATCCCCTGATTGGAATGCCTTCTACATCAGCAGACTTCCTGAATATGTTCTCTCTTGCTATTTTCTCTGTATCCATTGGTAAATTGGAGTTAGGAAGCTATTTAAAAGCTTTTCTAAGCACTGTTGGCGCCTTAGATTAGAAAACCCCACTTTGCAGCCCTGCGTGCGTCATATACGAGAGGAAGACACGATAGAGCTTAACTGGAGAGGCACTGGGTTAATTGCTCCTTAATAAAAGAAAGCCAGCCTCCGGCGTGAAGTCAGGCAATTACATTTTTGGGCACGCCTATTAAGTTGAAGGCGCCGGACTAGAAGTTAAGCACCTACCTGTACTTGATTGGCATCTTTGTCCTGCTCTGCAATCAGCATCACTTCTGCAGCCCGTGGGCATGGGTGAAACCTCCCTTCTGGTGATTGTAGAAGCCACGTTACAGCTGCTTTGCCAGCTATTTGCAAAATTCGCCCATATGAGAGGGCACATGCCAGAGTACCATTCAGCGCATTCCAAGAAATCGGAATCACAATCAGATTCAGGGCAGTCCCGACCGCCAAAATGGTATGCATTTAAGCTCTCTTCTGTAGGGTGGAATGAGTGAAGAAATTCGTGTATAATAGTGTTAGCGAGAAAACTAAGCCGGGTTCTTGCATACTCATCATTTTCAAAATCAATATTACTGCACATATAATATCCATTACGAAATACACAAGGGGTCCCAGGCATATTTCGGCACTCCCCATCAACTGAAATACTGCTTATGCGGTTTCCATCAAAACCATTTGTTTCATCATATACTTCATCATAACCACAGTGACCATACCTATGATCCCAATCAAGTATAGCACCATAAATAGATGAATCACCTAGTTCAGGAGATTGAAAATTGTTGCAAAATCCATATTCTATTAGATTTAAGGCAAGCAACCCGTAACCACCTAAAGAACTGGCTCCAGAATCCTCACGAAATATTATTATGCCATTAGGTGGAGAAGCTATATGTGCCATATAGTAATTGATGACATATTCGTGTTCATCATTCGGAGAAGCCATTTCCATAGAACCCAATTCTCCATAGGCATCATATCCACCCATATTTACATTTTGAATATCCTGTAATTCAAACTGTATATTTGTGCTTCTTAATCGCAGCTTATCATTTGCAAGCCTTATTACTTCCTGCATTTCTTCCCTGCTTGCCTGCGGTATTGGCACTGTGTCCCTGTCGATGATAATTCCAATTTTAAATATATGCGGTGTTAGCAGCCTTAGCGGCGGCATCACGATTTGTATCTTTGGCTGTATCATAGGTCTCAAAGGCGGAAGATCAATTTCTGAAATATCTTCTTCATGCGGTGAAACAAGCGGAACACCCTTGGGAATTAGGTTGACATTATCTTTAACCAATACCATATCATAAACAATGCCGCTAATTTCAACACTTTCATCTATGCCATAATCCTTGCATTTATTGCTTATACAAACATTTACAACAGGCACTTTAACGGTCTTTGTTTGTGTTCCAATCATAACATTATGCGTAATTGTTTTTTCTGTTTTTGATACCTTAACTGTTTTTCCGCCGACTGTTTTGGCTTTTTGCGATTCCAAGGTATATGCTTTTGCACTTTTTTGTAGGTTCATGTTCAATTTAGGCTGTAATTCAGTTGCGCACTTTCCATCAATATACACCTTGCATTCCGTTGTAACTGCTTTTTCAGCTTGCGATGGTAATGCCTGCTGTGTTGTTTTTGTTTTAAACAGCTTTGACAATGAAAACATCCCAGTAATATCCTGCCAGAATCCGGCTGCGGCTATTCCGGATACGAGCAATAATAGCATAAAAGCAATACATAAAATAACAGCGGCTTTTTTCATAATATAATCTGGTGCTCTTCTAATATTAATATATATCTATAGCAAAATTCCCTGAAGGAAATTGAACAAATAGCCAGTCAGTATAATGCCTGCGGTGACAATTGCAAAGAATATCAGTATCATCTTTAGCTTCATAACGCCCCTGAGCATGACAGCTTCAGGAAAGCTAAGCCCTGAAATTGCCATCATGAAGGCCAATGCAGTGCCAATAGGGATGCCTTTCTGGAACAATGCTACGGCTATAGGAACAATTGCAGCGCAGCTGCCGTACATCGGCACCCCCAGTAATACAACAATAGGGACTGTAAAAATTCCGGTCTTGCTTACCACTGCTTCTATTGCCTGCTGAGGCACGAAGTTGTGTATCAAAGCCCCTATGCCTACTCCCACAATAAGCCAAATCCACAGTTTCTTTATCATGCAAAGCGATTCGTTTAATCCAAACCCAAAGCGCTCCTGAACAGATGAAAACTTTTGCGCGCAGCCTCCTTCTTTTAACGCAACCCCTTTCACAAGATGCTTTTCAAGCCTCATCCTGCCTAATATCATGCCTGAAAACACTCCTATAACTATTCCGCTTGCCACATAAGCAGATGTTATCTTCCAGCCGAAAAAGCCAAGCATCAGCACTACAAGGTACTCGTTTACCATGGGCGATGTCACAAGGAATGAGAATGTAACCCCCAAAGGCACACCTGAGCGTATAAAGCCGATAAACAAAGGGATTGAAGAGCATGAACAGAAGGGCGTTATTGCGCCAAAAACAGATGCAAGCAGGTTTTCAAGGCCATAGCGCTTTTTGCTCAGCCATTTCTTCATTTTTTCCTGCGGAAGATAGCTCCTGAGAAAAGCGGCTATGAAAACCATAATGAAAAGAAGGAACAGGATTTTTATGGTGTCATAAATAACATAATTCAATGTTTCTGCAAGCCTTGCTGACGAATCAAGCCCGATTGCAGAGTACAAAAGCCAGTCAACTATTTCCTGCAGCATCCGCAGCTACACTCTTTTGACTTCTTTTCAAGTTTCTTATCAGCCTTGCTGAACAGCCTTGCAAAGAAGCTTTTTGGCGGCATTGGCTTGGCAATGCCTTCTTTAGCTTTTTTCTTTACCATGATGACCTCCTTTGAACAAGATTATATTGGCGGGATAGATTATAAAGCTATTGCCTCGTCATAAAACTTCGAATATTGCGCTGCATTTTCCCTGTGGATCCCCGCATAATACCTGTTAAGCCGCTTAAACTCAGTTTCTCCAAGCCCCCATGGAACAAACCCAAGCAGGCTGTCAAGCGTCATTTCGATTCTCTGCACAGAACCAACGCGGCTGCTTATTATTAGGTCAACCTCTTTTCTCAGCACAGGCATGCTGCGCTCAAGCAGTTTTTTCATCCGCCCTATTTCTGCAACAAGCGTTTCATAGCCCATAGAAATGCATTGGGCATACCACTTTAAATCATTTTCGGCAAACTTAATAAACGTGTTTAGCATAAGATATCATATGCAAAAGAAGGTGTTCGGGGTGGACAGGAACATATTCTTCCTTGGAATAGTGAGCTTTCTAACTGATGTCAGCTCTGAAATGATATTCTCAGTGTTCTCAATCTTCTTTACAGTGATTCTTGGCGCTTCAACCGCATTATTAGGCCTGATTGAGGGGCTTGCTGACTTCTCAGCATCATCCCTTGATTATGTTTCCGGGTATCTTTCTGATAAGACAGGAAAAAGGAAAGTGTTTACAGCGCTGGGCTATGGCTTTTCAACGCTGGCAAAAGGGATTTTGCTGCTTTCAAACACAGTTGCCTCATCATTTGTGTTCAGGGTTGTTGAAAGGCTGGGAAAGTCGTTCCGCGGGCCGCCAAGGGACGCGTGGATTTCGTCTTTGGCTGATGCCAAGAATAAAGGGTATTCCTTCGGCGTGCACAAGGCGCTGGACAAGTCAGGAGCTATCCTGGGGCCGTTTATCGCTTATTGGATATTGTCAGCATACGGGCAGACTGCATCTTCTTTCAGGCTTATGTTTTGGATTGCTGTTGCGGTTGCGGCTTTGGCAGTTGTATTGATTTTATTCATCAAGGACAAGCCTGCCCAGCCGCAGGAAAAGGAAAACATATTCAGGGCTTATAAAACGCTTGGCGCCGGGTACAGGCATTACCTGTATTCAGCAGGGATTTTTTCGCTTGCTTATTTCAGCTTTGGGTTTTTGCTGTTAAAGGCATATTCTGTGGGCTTTGCAATAAAGGATGTTGTCTTATTGTATGCTTTGTTCAATGTTGCATTTGTCATTGTATCTGCCCCAATAGGAAAACTAGGGGACAAGATAGGAAGAAAGAGGATAATTGCTTCTGAGTATGTGATTTACTTTCTGATGGCTTTGGGATTCATATTCGCGTCAAGCAAATGGCATGTTATTGCCTTGTTTGTCTTGTTCGGCATATTCTATGCAATTGATGAAGGGCAGAGCAAGGCATATATAACTGATTTGGAACAGAAAAAGAGGGCAACCGCGATAGGTGTGTATAATTTCGCAGTAGGGCTGGTTTATCTTCCTGCATCTATAATAGCCGGTTACCTGTGGAAATTAAACCCCAGCTATGCATTCGGGTTTGCTGCTCTAATTGCAGTTGTTGCGCTTGTGTTCTTTGTGAGAAAAGTTGAGCAGTAAAGCATAAATAGGCATAATTCCCTTTAAATTACATGGATTTAAAAGAACATTTCAAGCCAACGGCTTTAAAGCTGGCTGTTATTGGCGTTCTTGCGCTTTTGACTGTAATTTATCTCATACAAATGCCATCTTATATGCAATCCCGTGGTGAATGGGAGTATGAACAAAAAGTATTATCAGAGCAAAGCCTTGAATTAACCCGAGCAATAGAAAATGGCGGGAGCCTTAGTGATGAGCAGATTCTTGAAAAAAACCAGGAAAGGGAAAACTTAAACCAAAATGAAAGAACTAACTCAATTGAACAGTTTTATCAGCTTTCTTCATCTGCTTCTATTCTTAATTCAATTATGCAGTATACAATTCCTTTGCCCTTATTTCCTTTAGCCTGCCAAAACAACAGACCTTATGGTTGCTTTGACTATATGAGTCAGGAAACATTTAAAAAATTATTACCCACTGAAGAAGAAATAAACAAAATGCCAGTGGATGCTATTTTGTTTGGAGCAATAACTAGCGCAAAGTCGGTAAGGGATTATAAGCCATTCAACCTTCCAAAAGCTATATTGCAAACAATGGGTTTAGCTGCAATGATTTATGTTTTACTTTCTCTTCTGTCAACGCTATTTGCATGGATTGATTTGAGAGAGACAAAACAGAAAGCCCTTGTAATAGGCATTGCATTGTTCCTCGTAGTTTTACCTTGGATATTAAGCAGTTTTGGTATACGCAAATATCTTGATATTTTATTTATATTGGCAATTGCATTTACGATTATATTGATTATTTTTATTGCACTTAAAACACAAAGAAGAAGAACAATATTTTATTGGATAGTTTTATCTCTTTTTGTTGCTGCCATTATTGCTGTGCCCATATTAGGAAGATATTATTATGAATCGCGCATACAACAGGCGATAACTCTAAACATGCCACCAGAACAGGCATATATTATAACACCTTGCAATGACATTAATCCTATTGAAGGGGCTACGAAATGCACTAATTGCGGAAAGGCATGCACAGATGCCTGCAAAGCAGAAGGCAAGGGCAGAGTAGCCACCTTAAATATAAAGGGTGAAAACCCGCGGTGCGCATGCGCGTGCTTTAAATCTGCTGTGAAAGCCGAAAGCAAGACAACTGCAATATCAGATATCACAGGCAATCTTGTAAAGATACCTTTCTTGAAGAATGCAATAAAAAAGACAAATGCAGCGCAACAAACAGCTTCCAGTGCAATGCCTTCTTCCGGAGGAGATACAGCTATTAATAACAGAAAACGAAGTGACAGGTATTATGGAAAGCAGGTATTCCTTGTCTCAGATAGGGACTGGCATAATGTATTATCTATTGTGCCTGTTGCAATGTGGCATGAAGGGAGCGAACTTAAAAAATATCCTGTCTTAATCTATCACGAGGAAGAAGGAGGGTTTGATGCTGATTCTGTTTTCTTTTTTCTTAACCAATATAATGCAAAGAAAGTCGTTCTTGTTGGAGATACGCCTGAAGAGCTTGACAATATTCTGATTGCAGACGGCTATACTTACCTGCTTGAGGCAGAGGTTGCGCTGGCGCCTCTTTTGCCTGTGACAGGAAGGCCGATAGCAGAGATTCCGGGAATATTGCCTCCCGGCGCTGAAGCAGCCAGAACGCCAATCCGCGGCATTGACTTAACTCCGGACTGGCTCACAAGGATAAGCCCAGATGATTATACAAGGCATTGGATCACTTACAATACAGTTGTTGTATGCGAGGATAATTACCAGTTAGGGCTTTTGGCTTCTGTATATGCGGCTTATATCAATGCACCGCTATTTTTTGAAGGGAGAATACCGGCTGGTATTGACTTAAGCGGGAAGAGGGTAATCACCGTCGGAAGGACAAGCTATACGGGAGTTGAGAGATACACTTTAGAACAGCTTGAAAGGAGGCTATTGGAGATGTATCCCACTGATAAGATAATCCTTGCAAACCCAAATGACTTAACAATAAGGCTAACAAAAGAAATCCCCCAACCTTACACAACATTAGTTAATGGAGCAGAGATAGAAGAAACATATTCCAAAACTTCACTTTTAGCGCCTTTCTTGGCAGTGGGAAAAAATGAATTCCTGCTTACAACAGGCAATACAGAAGTAAGTGAAGTGAAAGCAGATATAACTGCTAAAATTGCAATGTATGGCTTAAAGCCTAAATACCTAACAATAATGGCGTCACCGCCGGCAATACAAATGGAAATATTTTCCGATGATTGGGATTGGTATGAAGAAGTGGACAATCATATATATGGTGACATTGATTCAGACGGGTTTCAGGATCTTGCAGTAGGTAGGATATTTACCCTTACACCATCGGATGTTTCTGCTTATGTAGCAAGAGACTTATTTATTGAATATATAGGCAAAAGCAATAATTTTGCTTCATTATGGCCTAATTATTTTAGCGATATGAAAGTAGACGGAAAAAGTGCAGATAGGGAGATGAGAAGCGCCGGATATAATGATAATAGCGTTTATCTTGAAGGCGCAGTTAGAGGGTTAAATGCAGAAAGAGACCTGAAGAATAAGGTATATATAGCTTATCTCGACCATGGATACTATGCTGGATGGGGGGAAGGTATTAATACTTATTATCTAAGAACAAACTATACTAAAATGAAACCTTCAATTGTACTCAGTAACGCCTGTCTTACTTGTGCATACACTGCAACATATTCTTATGCTAATACAAATGATCTGTTCTGCTCAAATCTTATAAAGCACGGGGCAATGGCACATATTGGGGCAGTTGCTAGTACAGGAGGCTCAATTGCTTTTAGCCAGGTAATTGTTGATGAACTGCTGCATGGAAAAGATATTGGGCAGGCATTTCTTAAGTTTCGCAAAATAAGCGAAATAAATTACAGGCTGTATAGCCTTGCATTTGGAACAACGGAAAGCACTTACAATCATCATTACATTTTATTAGGGGATCCGACATTAAAGATTATACCTGCCTCGCCAACAATTGTGGAAGAGACACAAATGGAGATAGAAAATTTAGGGAGTATGCAAAAAGTTAACATTCACTTTAACCAACCGAGCGAAGAGGTCAATTATATATTGATTCCTGACGAAGAAGGTTTTGGCGGATATGAACGCTACCTTGTGTATCCTGCCGGGAACGTGCATGTTAATGGGCAAAGAAGGATAAGTTTTCAGTATGAACCTTCCCCACCTGTTATGAGCTCTTTACTTAAAGACGATTTATATTGGGAAATGGAAGGATCCTATCTAATAACCGGAATCAACTTTAAAATAAGATACTCTGATGGCAGTGAAAGGAATTTGCCGCTTAATAAGAGGGGAGATTTTTACTATTATGAGTACTCTCATGGGTACTCTTTTTACAATGTATATTTATTACCTTTACAGGTAAATGGCGGATATAAAATTATGATGGTCTATATGGAAACTCTTGAGCTTAATAAAATAATTCCTTCTTATGACTACGAGATAGAAATGCAAACTACTTCATTATTAAGCCCAATACGCACATCTGTGGAGGCGATGCACATATGAAAAAAGCAATATTATTACCATTAATAGCAATAATTGCAATGCAAATTGTGGCGGCAGCGATAAATGTGGAGATATCCCCTAAAAAAGCGGAATTTATAGAAGGGGACATGCTTGCCTTTGATTACACAATATCGTCAACGACAAAGCAAGAGATTATATTTATCCCACATATAATGTGCCCTGCCGCGCCAGTGGGATTTTTGGAACAGAAAACTGCAAACTTAAATGCGGGAGATTCAATTAGCGGCAAATATCAAGGAGCAGTGATAGAAGAGAATGTAGAGCCGCAGGAATGCACAGCAAGCATAAAAATATTATCACCTGAAAAAAGGAAAGTTGAAAAAAAGCTTAAGATAGTTACCAATCCTTCTTTGGATATTACAATTAAAACATGCGAAGATGATAAATGTGCAAAAATAAAACGCTCCTTTGTAAAGGGCAGTAAAGTGTATCTTGTTGCTGTCTCAAAAGTATCGCCTTCTGTTTCTGCAACTATTATATACCCGGATGGAAAAAAAGAGCCTGTGGCTGTTCCGGGAAGCTTTACAGCAAGC
The DNA here is from genome assembly GCA_013329215.1 of Nanobdellota archaeon. Classification (GTDB taxonomy): domain Archaea; phylum Nanobdellota; class Nanobdellia; order SCGC-AAA011-G17; family GW2011-AR17; genus UBA9640; species UBA9640 sp9640u. Next base: position 24,114 of record DUKS01000024.1, read on the forward strand.
CAATCCGGGAAATATGCAGTAGAGGTATCATCTTCAAAAGCAGGGTATAAGGGCTTTAAGAACACAATTGAGATTGCAGTTATACAGCAGGCATACACAGTGCCTTATGCTGATTTCTCAATAAAAGCAGGGCAAGCTGTTGTCAGGCCCATATTTAAGCAAGCAACCCGGACATTGCCAAGCAATGCGCCTGCAAAAAAGGTTTCTATTCGCTCCTTTTTATCAAGAGTTACAGGATATTTTATGAAAATATTTTAGCTTCTTTCATGCTTGGATTTATGCATAATACCCTAAACCAAAAAAACCATGCCGGAGGCGGGCTTTCCGGTTCTCGAAACCTTTAAAACCTTTTTAAGGCATTATAAATACATGAAAATCTTAGATAAGAATTTCAAGGAGATATTCTTCTCGCAATTAGTCTCAATATTCGGAGGCTTGATAGCCGGTACGTTCCTTGCCATTTACACTGACAAACTGCTTTTAATTCCCGGGATGCTTATCCTTATCCCCGGCTTTCTTGAGATGAGGGGCAACATAAGCGGAACATTTGCGTCAAGAATAAGCTCAGGATTGTTCTTGGGCGTTGTAAAGCCGAAATACCACGAAACAAAATTAGTTAAAGGCAATATGTGGGCTGCAACACTGCTAGGCATTATAGTTTCTGCTTTCCTTGGATTAATTGCTTTTGCATTCACCTACTTTACAATGGGCGTTCTTGCGCCAAAAATAATCTTATTGCCGGTAATAGCTGCATTATTAACTGATTTCATTGAAATCCCGTTAACCTGGTTTGCAACAATCTGGCTTTTCAAAAAAGGGCATGACCCTAACAACATAATGGGCCCATTCCTTACTTCAACAGGCGATGTTTCAAGCGTTATAGGGCTTTTAGTGGCAATGGTGATACTATGAACGGAAACGGCTTCCACCTTAGGAAAATAAAACTCTTGAAGCACCTGCCTAAAGCCCTTAATCAGCTTACAAAGATTAAAAGGCACAGGCATCATCCTCTTCTGCACCATCTGCACAAAAAGCACGGCATTTCAAGAAAAACACTGCTTTATGTCAAGGAATACGGACCTCATTCGCACGTTGCAATGGTCATAATCAAGGAAAGCCTGAAAGTCCTGCTTCTTGCATCTTTGTTAAGCGCTTTTGGCGGCTTTGCTTTGGAAGAAATTAAAACATTGTTTGTTTCAATCATACCTCTTGTTGTCTTATTGCCTGCATTAAACGACATGATTGGCGACTACGGCACAATTGTATCTTCAAGATTATCCACAATGCTGCACGAAGGCGTTGTACAGAAGAAATGGTGGCAGACGCCTGAATTAAAAGAGATGTTTATTCAGATAGCTATAGTTTCAATGATAACAGCCGCATTAAGCGCGGTTTTAGCTATGATTATACCTGTTTTCACATCAGGCTATGACATTGCATTAGGCAATGCTATGAAGATATTTGTTATAACAATCATAGATGTTGCAGTTTTAGTTTCATTATTATTCTTCACTTCAATCTATGCTGGATTAAGAATATACAAGAAAAAAGAAGACCCTAACAATTTCCTTATCCCGATTACGACGTCAATTGCAGACTTTGGTAATATGGCTGTGCTGGCTTTATTGGTAATGCTGTTCTTCTAAATCAAAAGCATTCGTCAACAGCGATTTCAAGCCCTTTTTGTTTAAGTTTATGTACAGCTGCTTCTAACACAGATCTTACGGTCTCACTGCGGCTGTAAACTCTTATTCTGGGAATAGTTTTCTCGCAGTGTACCACCTGATAAACTCGTCGAGCGCTTTTGCCCTGTGCGAATACTGCTCTTTTTCCTCTTTTGTCATCTCTGAAAAAGTCCTTGTTTCCCCTTCGGGGATGAATATTGCATCATATGCAAAGCTTATGATTGGCGATATTTTTTCAGCTATCTTTCCCCGGCATTCGCCCACAAAAGCTATCGGGTGCAGATTGGGAGTTGCAAACGCAAAGGATGTCACAAACTTCGCCCCCCTGGGCTTGCCTTCCAAAAGTTTCAAAACCCCTTCGCTGCCAACCCCTTCAAATACTACTTTTGCATTCGGGCCAGGGAAATTCTTAAAAGCGTCAAAATAAATGCCTGTATCCTCAACTAAAACGGGCTTATGGAGTATCTTTAATGCAGAAAGCGCTTTTGCAATGGCAACTTCTTTCTCTGTCTTCAGCTTCTGCTCAACTACATCAATGTCAGACCATTCAAGCTCAATGCCGTATCTGTCTGTAACCTTCTTTACCTCATCAAACTTATTCCTGTTCCCTGTAACAAAGAAGAGCTTCATAAGAAGGATAAAATGCTATAGAATTTATAAATCTTACTTCTTTTTCTGAAGAGGCATTCCAATTTCAGCAACCTTCAGCAGTTCGGTTCTCAGCTTCTCAGCCTGGACTGCATTCTTCAGCTCCCGGGTAAGATTGATTGCAGACGCCTTTTCAGCTGCTTTGCCAACCCAGATTGTCACAAAAACAGCAATTATTGTAAGGATTACAGCATAAACAAAAGGCCCGTATTGGGTAAGCCCCAGGTTTTCAATTGTTTTCTTAATAGCCTCATTCCACGCCAGGCCCGCCGCAAATGCAAAAGCAGTCGTTATGAACATCGCGAACTTGTCTATCATTTCCTTTTTCATGGTTTAATATAAGACTATAAGAGATTATAAAATTATCGGCTTATTTACAATGCAATTTCAATGAGACATAAGACATCCCTTCATCAGCGCCTGAGAATACATGCATATCCTCAATCACATAATCCAATTCTGCTGATTCTATAACAAATCCTGTCTCCCTCTGATTTATTGTTTCACGAGGTATGCCTATTTGTAATGTTATTGAATCACCTGCAGCAACTGAAGAATCTGCTGAAACAAAATCTATTTTCTTGCCACACCTCTCAATTGTATCACGATAATATAGCCTTATTGA
>DUKS01000024.1:27201-46666 GCA_013329215.1 Nanobdellota archaeon
ATAATATAGCCTTATTGATTCCCAGCCCGATGTGTCTAATGTTTCTTCACCTCTTGTTCCTATAATAGGCCTGGCTGTTGCTGTTGAAGTTGGCGCAAGAGGAGAAGAGGGTTTTGCAGGCGCTTTGCTTTCAGCACTTTCTGCCGGAGTTTCTTCTACCGGATTAAATTGCGCTTCAGCTGTTTCTTCCGCCACTACATCGCTTTCAGCCCTGTCGCAAACCCCGTTCCTGTTTATGTCAAGGCAGCAGCCATTTTGCAGCGGAATTGAGGGAGAAGCGCATGAAGGGCCTGTCTTGGCGCAGCCGCTGATAACAAGAAGCAATGCAATAATGAGAGCGAGATGGAATTTCATAGGATAATATCATGAAAATACCTATTTATACATTTCGCAAAGCCCCAGAAACCATTCTCACTTGCGTTCGATGGTTCCTTTCGCCCGGCTCAGAAACCTTTAAAACATAAAACCTCCTTTAATCTGCTGTGGAAATGCTGATAGAAATCAAGAATATCACAAAAACCTTTGAAAAAAATAAGGTTCTCAATGATATCTCATTCTCCATAAACAAGGGCGAGATATTCGGCATTATAGGGCAGAGCGGAGCGGGAAAAACAGTATTTCTCAAGGCATTGATTGGATTCTACAAGCCTGACTCAGGCGATATCCTCTTTGAAGGCAAATCAGTTTTCAAGAACCAGAAAGAGATTATGAAAACAATCGGCTTTGCATCGCAAAGGCACAGCATTTACCTCGACTTAAGCCTGAAAGAGAACCTGAAGTATTTCGGCAGATTGTACGGCATGAAAAGCAAGGATATAAAGGAAAACACAAAACGAGTTCTGGAGCTTGTCGAATTAACAGATTATACGCATAAGCTTGCGGGAAAGCTTTCAGGCGGAATGCAAAGGCGCCTTGACATTGCCTGCGCAATGATGCATTCACCAAAAATTCTTATACTTGACGAGCCGGAAGCAGGGCTCGACCCTGTCTTAAGAAAGCATATTGCCGAATTAATCCAGAAGATAAGAAACGAAGGCACTACAATCATCCTGTCTTCCCACTTCATGAATGAAATAGAGCCTTTATGCGACAGGGTTGCAATGCTCAAGCAGGGAACATTGGCTGCTTACGGCTCTCCAATGGAGTTGCTGGCAAAATATGCTGACAATTATGAGATTGTCATAAGGAGCTATCCGGGAAACTACAAAAACATTATCGAGTGGCTGAAAAAAAGCGGAATAACTATCATAGGAAGCAAAGTGGAAAGCAACCGGCTTTTGCTTTACGTGCCGCAGAAATATGCTCCTGATGCTTATGTTGAATATATAGTAAAAAGCCTAAAGCCGATAAAGGAAACCCTTATGGGAATACAGCTTAACCAGCTTTCACTGGACATATTGTTTGAGAGGATTGCAGTCAAATGATGAATAAGCTATTTGCAATAATAGAGAAAGATGTAAGGCAGCTGGTTCACTCAAAAAGCTCTGCATTGATTATTTTAATAAGCCCAATTGTGCTTATGATTCTTGCAGGCTTGGCATTAAGTAGCTCAGGGCTTTCTGGAGTCAAGGTAGGTGTATTTTTAGGCGCTGACCCTGCTGCGCTCGGGGAAGGCAATATCGGGAGCGTTCTTGATGCAAAGATGGCTGAAAAGGGATTTTCAGTGCAGTATTTCAGCAATTTAAATAAATGCAAGCAATCTGTAAAAGATGAAACAACGCATATTTGCGTTGAAGTTGCTGAAAAAGCTGACACGAACCTTGCAAAGATTGATCCGAGATTGATGTATCAGGTGAATTTCTATGTTGACTATTCAAAAGTAAGATTAGTATGGGCCATTGTAAACGCAATAAGGACGATAGTTGCGCAGGAAAACACAAAGATATCAACAGAGATTACAACAAAGCTTTCTGATAAAATAAACTTTGCTGTAAATGAAATAACGAAGAACCAGGGCAAGCTTGATGAAATAATACGAAAAGGCGAAGGCATCAGGAATACATTTTCCTCCGGAATTCGCACATTAAATGAGATGAGCAGTTATATATCGGAAACCAGGACAATTTCCGGCTCAGTAATAGAAACCTCCGATTCAATTTCAACAAATCTGAATGACCTGCTTTCATATTCAAGCGATGCAAGAAGAAGATTAAGCGACCTGTCGCGGCTTAATCCTGCACTGGCTTCGAGCATTTCAGCTATTCAGGGCAATTTGGATTCCATAGACGGATTTGCCAACAATATTGCAACAGTAAATAACGGCTTGGAAGAAAAAGCGAGACGGCTCGATTCAAGGCTTGATGAAATAAGCATGAACCAGAATAATGTTGCAAGCTCGCTTACCAACGCAGAGCCCTTGCTTGATGATTTATTAGACTCATTGCGCGAAGTAAAGTCAGGAATAGACAAGCTGGAAAGAGAATTTGCATGGGCGCGCAATATAAAAGCAACAGACATAATGAACCCCATTCCTGTTGAAGTCCTGCCATTATCAGGAGAAGTCACTGAAGTAGGCTCTGTCTCATCTGCTTTGACTTATCTTGATTATTTATTGCCGGCGCTTGTAATACTTGTGATAATGTTTGTGGCTACATTGATTTCATCAACAATGGTGATAAAAGAAAGAAAGTCAGTTGCTTATTTCAGGAATCTCATAGCTCCCACAAATAGCTCATTATATGTTGTTGGAGTTTATTTGATAGGGCTTATACTGGTTGGAATGCAGGCTACTCTCCTTGTTCTCGTTGCCTCCTTCTTCTTCGGCGTTATTATTTCCTCCTATCTTTCAATAGCATTGGTATTGCTCCTGACAATAAGCATATTCGTGCTCTTGGGCGTTATCATCGGCTATTTGTTTAATTCAGAGGAAACCACAATGATGGGCGCCATTTCCCTTGCTTTGGTTTGCTTATTGTTCTCTGCATTGATAATACCTCTGGAGACAATGCCGGGTGTAATGCGGGCTGTTGCGCAGTTCAGTCCGTTTGTGATTGCAGAGACTGCATTAAGAAAGATAATGATATTCGGGATTCCAATCATAAACAGAGAGGCGGGAACCATAATGATGGAGCCTGTAAAGCTTGCTGTGATTGCAGCAGTCTTGTTTGCCGGGGCTTTGGTATTACAGAATTTCAAGAACAAGAAAGAGATATAATTCTATAACAGCTTAGTGCTCTTCACCCTTTCCATGAAATAATCATCCTTAATCAATGCTTTCAGTAAGTCCTTTGCTTCCCTGTACTTGCGCTTCGCAAGGATGAAGGCCATTATGTATTATATAAATGTAGTATCTATTATAATAATGTAACATACCAAAAAGCTTAAATAGTAGCTATTACATAAATGTATTATATGTTACAAAAATGTAGTATCTGGATTGTTGCAGGCGCTTTCTTTCAGGAGCCGACAAGAGAGCACGGACTTTTGGAACTGTCAAGAATGACAAAAATAGCGCATACTTCTGTAAAAAAGCACTTGGAAACCCTAAAAAAAGAAGGCATTATCTCTGAGCGAATTGAAAAAAAAGGAAGCAGGGCCTATCCCTTGTATAAAGCAGAGCAAGAGAGCAATGTGTTCAGGGATTATAAAAAGATATACAACTTTGCAGAATTGATAGGTTCGGGGATTATAGAGCATATAAAAAATAGTCTGATGCCCAAATCAATTGCGCTCTTTGGCAGCTACCAAAAAGGCGAGGATATTGAAGGCAGCGATGTTGACCTGTTTGTGGAAACCGAACAAAAGGAGATCGACCTTTCAAGGTTTGAAAAAAGGCTAAAAAGGAAAGTTCAATTGCATTTCAAGGATAATTTCAGGAAATACCCTGCAGAGCTTAAGAATAATATTATAAACGGCGCTGTCCTTGAAGGGTATCTGGAGGCATTTTAAGCATGAAAATCATCATCAAGCCGGACATTGCAAAGGCAAAGTCACTTAGGGAGACTTCTATTATTACATTAAACAGGCTTAAAGAAACAGACATGGAAAAATATCCTTCAAACACGCTAAAAGATTATTATGACATTATAAAAGGGCTGATGGAAGCCTTGCTGTACATAGAAGGCGTTAAGATGAAAGGGGAAAGCGCGCATTATGAAACTATAGAGTATGCCTGCGATAAATATAGGCTCGGAGAAGGCATAAGAATATTTCTTCAGGAAATGAGAGATTACAGAAACAGGTTTTCTTATGAAGGATTTAATGTGCAGGAAAGTTATATACGGCTAAACAGGAAAAAGATAGATGAGATTATACAATCCTTGCTGAAAATAGTTAATGAGAAATTACAATAGCTTAACACTTTTAACCCTTTCCATGAAATAATCGTCCTTGACAACTGCTTTCAACAAGCTCTTTGCGTCCCTGAACTTCCTCTTTGCAAGGACATAAGAAACTCCATCCTCTTCAAGCACTTCCCTTGCGTGCCATGCTTCCTTAAACTGCCTTAGGCGCCCTGCCTCTGCAAGAGGCGGGCCGTAGTGCTTGTAAAGCATAGGAAGCTCTTCTTTTGGTGCTATAAGCCAGAACACTGCTTTCTTTTCCCATTCCCAGCCTGAATCAATAATCCTGAAATCATGCGAAGCAAGCTCCTTCTTAATATGTTCAAAGCATTTTAGAAGCTTTGCCCCGACAACATCCTTTTTTCCGTCGACCGGCTTTGCCTCTACCATGAAAAATGCGTTCTTTCCAGCTTTTTTCTTCAATAATGCCTTTGTCATAATTTCTTTTTCAAAAAACTTCAAGGAGGGCTTTTCAATGAAATTTCTTGCAAGTATTATTGCCTTTTCATATGTTTCCCATCCAAGCCCTGCTGCGGCATTCCTTTCTTTCTGCACAGGGTCTATCAGGATTAATGGCGAATAGAGCTTTGCCTTGTTTAATTCGGCAATAATCGGCTTTCCGTTAAAGCGGTTTTCAATGTCTATCACAATCCTCCTGCTTATGCCCCATTTTGCAACAGCCTGCACCAGCTTTTCAAACCCCCTGTAATGGGCAGTGAGTATTTCAAGAACATAGCCTGAAAAGCCCTGTATGTATGATTCAGCCCCATATATCCTGTTTGCCTTAAAGAAAGCCTTCGCCAGTCTCATGTCATCAGCCAATTCCCTGTGCTTTGCCACCCACTTCACATGCAATGGGGAAATGTCTGTTATGTTGCCTGCCTCATCTGCATTCTCTATTTCCATTATGGGAACAAGTTCAACTGTGTAAGACTTCTTTTTTATCTGGAAATAGTCCCTGCTTCCGTGAAGCGTTTCTGTCTTTCCAAACGATTTGACCAGCGCTTTTTCAAGCACATGCGAGATATTTTTGCCCGCATACTGCTTTTTGTCAAACCTTATGTATATGTCAATGTCATGGTTGCCTTTCAGCCATGTTCCTTTTTGGCTTGACCCTCCAAGCATGGGCTTTGCATTCGGGATTTGTATTTTCTGCATTATAGCCTGCGCTAAAGCAGCCAGTTCCTTTTCCTCCTTCTCAGAAGGCTTGATTTGCTTTAATGCGGATTGCCAGACATTCATGGTTATAGAAAATGTTCAAAGACTATTAAAGCTTTACCTCTTAAAATACGCCTTTGTCTTCTCGCGTATCTGATCTGCAATCTTCACATTTGAGCTGATTACCACTTCGATAGCTGTTTTCTTCTCAAACACCTCTGAAGCCAGCCGCTTTATATCCACTTCTTCTATCCTCTTTTTCCCCAGCAAAACAGACAGCTTTTCCCTTAACTCTGCAGGAAGGTAAATCTGTATCACAGTATCACCGACAACCAGCAGCTCGCAGACATCTCCGCATGACACGCCTGTCTTCACGCAATAGCCCATTTCGCGATAAAAAGATGCGGCCCACTTGTCAGCTGCAGTGCTGCCTGAGCAAATCCTGTATATCTTTATGCCCTGCCCTTTTGCAGCCAGTGCTTTGTTGTACTCCGCCCGCAGATAAAACAATGGCGCCCACTCATGGAGGTGGTGCATGCATATGACCTTGTTCTTTGATGCAAAGATTGAATGCTTCTGCAGGTAATACAAGTACTTTTCAGTGTCAAAATAGTTCTCAAAAGTCAGGACATTTATCTCGCCTTCCCTGCGAGCTTCCTTCAGCCCTTCAATCGCGGTTGTCTTCTGCTTTGTGAAATAGTTTGACTGCACTATCTCAGTAAAGCTGTGCAGCTTCTTTATCCAGCCTTCTGAAATCTCGTATCCTTCATTGTTCTGCCTAAGCACACCTTCCCCAACAAGCTCCCTTACTGCCTTGTAAACAGCCTGGTATGTGACATTCCTGCCAAAGCGCTTTTTGATAGAGATGTGCAGCTTTTTTGCAGTGAGCGGCCAGTCAGACGATAGAATTGAGATGATGTAATCCTTGACAGAAGCGCCTTTCTCAAGCGCGGGAAGAGTTAAGCTGAACGGCATAGAAGAATAAAACAAGAATTCCTATTTAAGCGTTTGCTTTTTAGTTAATGAAACTAAACCATTTGGTTGCTCAAACCCTAAACCTTATTTTAATAACCTCTTTCAGGAATATTCAATGCAGGCAATCATTTGCCGGAGAAAAAGAGGCTAAATGCGGGGCGATTCCTGCTCTACAATGCGAGGCTCCGGGGACGGGGCCTGTAAGGGCAATAGCCTGCACGCGATCAAAAAAGAAGGTGAATAGAATGAAGAAGATTGAATTAGAGAGAATAGTATCCGAAAGGAAAGACGAGGCAAGAAGGAGGCAGATTGCGCAGAAAGCAGACAAGCTAATCATGGCGCTGGGGGAAGCCACTGGTTTCTATCGTGACGAGTACGGGACAGATTTCAGGTCGCCTACAGCATGGGAGTTCCAATACCAGGGCATGAAGATAGAGGTCAGCCTCTTCGGCACAAGCCAGTATGTAAGCGTGCAATACAGGAAAACCAATGTCTTCTCAGCCAGATATGACACGAACAGGGCAGACAGCAAGAGGCTCGCGGAACGGCTTACAAAACCATCCCCGCTTGACGCGATGTTCCCCCCTACATTGCCGGTTGAGATAGACTGCTACCGCTCTGGCCCGTGGGAAGCAAGGCTTGACAGGTATGTAAGAAACCCGGAAAGAATAAGGGAAAGCTATAAAGAAGAAAGGCTGGATCGGCTGCATAAGGAATGGAAAAAACGCGACAAGCCCAAGAAGGCCATAGACCCGGCGAGGGTGGAAGCGACTGAACAAGATTTTGAGAAAGCAATGCAAAACTTTGGGGTAGAGGCGAAAAAATGACAAAATATCTGAGATGCACTTATGGGGAAGGGATGCTCAGCAATGAAAAGCTGATAACATTCAGGGCAACAAGGAAGCCTATCATGCCGTTTGGCGCGGGTGAAGAAGGGGCATATACATTCTCATGGTTCCTGCAGGTTCCGGAGCTTGTTTATCTTGATGGCAGGAATGCATTGATGCCTATAGAGCCAAATATTCTAAATGCAAGAGAAGCTGCCTTCCTTGTCTGCGCTGACCAGGAAGTAAGGTGGTGCTTTGTGCCTCTTGAAGACATAGTGGAAAGAAAATGAAAGGCATTGAAAGAATATACAGCGTATCTGCAGTCACAGGCAACGGTTCATGCAATGCAAACTGCGGGTTTTGCGCAGGAAAACACCTTAGAAAAGATGCAAAAGAGGATGTGCATTACCACAGAAGCCTTGAATCTGCAATTAAATTGTCAGCAAGATACGACGGCTGGTCATTGTCTTTGACAGGCAGCGGCGAGCCAACCTGCGACCCGGATGCTGTGACAAGGGCATTGGAAACCTACCGAAAATGTGCAAGCCAGGGCGCTTATTTCCCTAATGTCAGTTTATTTACAAACGGGATTTTGTTTGCAGATAAAGCATTCTGCGATAAACATCTTGGTTTATGGCGGGCCTTGGGATTAACTAATGTGGCTGTATCTATCCAGTCCATTGATGAGCAAGAGCAGGCAAGGGCATATAATTTAAGCAGTTATCCGAGCCTGGATGCAATAGTAAGCAATGTAAGGGAGCAAGGCGTGGGATTAAGGGGCACATTACTGCTTAAGAAAGATGGAGTTGATAATGCTGCCAAATATGAAACTGCTGTGCATGCGCTTATGCGAAAAGGCATCGGCAATATAACTTCATGGCCTGTTGTTAATCCAGACGGCACAAGAGGCAGCCACACGCCTTCCTGGTTTAACTTGTTCGGCATAAAACGCTGGCTGCATAAAAATGCAAAGCTTTGCCACGAGCACTGCTGGGGTGGGGGAGTGTTTGACTACAATGGAACAATGCTCAGGCTTACAGATTATGTAACAAAATACAATCCCAAAAAAGCGTTTGTAAGGCAGCTTGTTGTATTCCAGGATGGGGTTGTTGCATATTCCTGGATAAAAGAAGGCGCATTGTGCATGAGGTGAGAGCATGGAGCTTGAACACAAGGGGGTTTATCTGAAATGCAGGCACAGCCAGGGCTGTGTTAAAACTGAAAAGAGGGTGGAGGTAAGGAGCTACAAGGACTGGGACAAGTGGTTCTTCACGCAGGAAAATGAGTTTGTGCGCCTGGATGAGACAAAAGGCATGGTAAAAGTGTATGGCATTGCCGAAATGCTTGACAAGTGGGCGGTTGTTTGGGTAAGGCAGGACGGCTATATGAAGGCGACATGCATTCCGCTTGATGACCTTGTGGAAACAGGCAATAATTAGCTAGAAAAATTTATATACCTGTTTCAGCTCATTTTATTGCCATGACACACTGCAACAGATGCGGGACAGAGTTTGACAACTTTTTCAACGGCGTCAACTGGTGCCCTGCTTGCGGCAAGCAGTTCATGTTTGACATGAATGCGCTTAAAGATAGCGAAAAGAATTACAAAAAGTAGTCACATCTTTTTTCTTAATTCCTTTTTCATGCTCTCTATGCTTTCATTCACTTTTTCAAGGGACTCTCTCATATCCTTGAGTACAGCCAAAAGAATTTCATCATCCTGCTTTTTCATTCTTTCCTCTTAAAAAGGTCGTGCAATCCTGTCTTGCTTGCCAGCTCTGACAGGCCTGAAGCAGCAAGCCCCAATGCAATGCCTGTTTTAATGTCAGTCACATCAACCATCATTCCCAATACAAGGCCTGCAACAGAGCATTCTGCCAGCGTGATTATAAACTTCCACGGAATAAACCTTGTTTTGCGGTTCTTTGCCTTCTTGTATGCAAAGCCGATAACAGCCCTCAGGCAGCCGCCTGCAAGCCCTATGAAAATGCCTAAAGATGCCGGACTCATATATTTTAGGTGTGAATGAATCTATATAAAAGTTGCTGGCAGCATAATTCATGCCTGAAACAGGCATTTAAAGGCTAAAAGCTTATAAACGCATAAACAATAACAGGCTGTGATGGGCAGCTTGGCAAAAAGGGTGCTGGCATTGGCTTCTTTAACAGGCATTTGCGCTATGCCATTAGCAGCAGCGAATCATGAGCCACAAATAAGCGGAACTGACCCTGCAATAATGATGCTCGGGCTTCCTGAAGGCGTTGAAGCTGTTGAATTGAAAACACGCTTCGGGATCTGCGGCGAAAAAGCACTTGTCGTCATGGACCCGCACGGCTTCCAGATCTGGTGCGGGGAATACACATTCATGCACCCTTCGCTTGGCGAAAGCCCCTGCTACAGCGAAAAGCTTGAGCGCAGGCCGACTTTGACTGATACATTGCATGAATGGAACGACCTAAACTGCGACGGAATGATAGAAGCCTACCGCATGCAAGACGGCGATGAAAGCAGATTTTTGGATTATTCAGATGTGCTTACTATGCAGATGGCTGAAAGCATGGGCCCTGCCGGAGATTCGGTGGTTAATAACGCAGATATGTTTATTGATGCGGCAAACAGCTATGCAGCGCTGCTTATCGACATGAAAAAAGACGAAGCTGCGGGATTATGGGATGCTTACAACGCAAGGCATGCCGTGGAGGCACAAGAATGAAAAGAACAGCGGCATTAATGGCTATATTGGCAGGATGCGCCACAGCGGGTGTTGGCAACAGGCAGGCGGTTATTGAAACAGGCCTGTGCGATAATGCAACAGTAACATTTTTTGATTACGGTTTCAAAGTCGAATCAGGTGATTCCACATTTTCCCACACAGAATCATACAATGGCTGGGAAATAACAATGGATGTCCCTGGCGGGTGCAATAACAGGCTTGAGCGCAGGCACATTTCCCCATGGAATTTCAGTATTCACAGCGATGAGGGCTGCAATGGCAGCGTTGATTTCTTTTATGAGGAGTTTGGCAGGCAAAGCAGGCGCGAGCCTGTTGTGGAAGAGCCGGCCGGCAGCGTTGAAGCAACAAGGTACTATTCCGATTTTTTTGAGCTTAATGTGCCTGAAGCAGCAAGGCTGTGGGAAGAATGGAAAAAAAGGAGGCAGGAAGAATGAAAAGGTCAGCGGCATTGGCAGGGCTGGCGTTTCTTACCATGGGCGCAGCAGGAAACGTGCCTGAGCAGGATTACGGGCAGGCGATGGTAAATGAAATGTATGATGTGCCTGCAGGAGCTGAAGCGCATTTAATAACGCCAAGGTGGGGCCTTTGCGGCAGCCAGGCGCTGCTCACAATGAAGCAGTTTGGCTATACTGTCGACTGCGGTGAATATAGATTAACACTTAACATGATGCTCGGCTGCAATCTGAAGCATAAGGTTATGCTCACAGACATGGAAGAAGGCTGGACAGACGGGAACTGCGACGGGAACCCGGAGGGATACCATGCTTCCGGCGGGCTTGAGAGCCTCAGAGAAGGCCAGTCCAATTCAGAAATGCTTGGAAGGTATGTTGTCTTCCTGCTTGACATGAACACCCCTGAAGTGGACGAATTCTGGGGAGCATATATTTCAAGGCATATGGAGAGGGAAGAAACAGAAGGGGATGAACAATGAGAAGTGTGATAGCCGGATTGGCTGTAATTGTTGCAGGCTGCGCAACAACAGGCGCAGTTGAAGGCCCTGTAGAGGTGGGCCGCTTTGAAACATTTGTGGTGGAAAAACTTCCTGAATCCCCGGAAATAGAAAAGCCGCCTGTAATGCTTTATTCAGGCAATATGCCCCCTTCCTTCTGAAACATTCAGCTATGACACAGGAAACAGGGCTGCAAGCGAAGAGATTGTCACAATGGGCCCGCACGGCTTTACAATCAAGTCAGGGCGCCTGCTTCTTAGCCACTATGAAAACCAGCCTGTACGTGACAGAAATGGCAACATTGTTGTCGGCTGGGGTTGCGAGAACATACTGGTAATACGCAATGCAGCCAGCATGCAAATCTGGGTTGACACGGGCTGCGCAGGGCCGGTGGAAAGCTATGAAGAGTTTGACGCAAATGGCATGGAGTTTGCGGCTGAATACCCTGCCAGCAACGGGTGGGCAATGAATTATGATTCAAACTGCAGCATACTTCTCTTGGACGAAGTTGATATGCTATGGAGGGCAAGATGGAATATTCCCGACAGGCAGCCGGCTTCTGAAACGGATTAAAGCATTTTCTGCCTTTTAATCGCCTCAACCATCCCGTACGGTGCCATGTTCTGCGCAATGTCTGAAACAGTATGCACATCATTTGTCATTATGGGATACAAGCCCAGCTTCTTAGCGAGCCCATAATAGTGCTCTTCCTGCCCGTAATCATGCCTTCTTGTCCATACTTCAATTCCCCAGAGACCGTAATTCTCCTTTAAGTCCCTTACCAGCGCATCATGCCCGCCCATTGTAAGGTTGTGCCCCGGGTGCGCCAATACTTTTACCCCATCCACCATTCTAAAGAGTTCGCTTACTTCAATTCCTGGAAGTTCAACAGCTGCAGGCCCGTTATCGTCAAGATATGTTTTGATAAACGCGGTTTTGCACTTTATCCCGGCCTTTTCAAGCAGGGCTGTGTTTTCAGGGTATGAAAACAATGCGTTCGCTATAGTGCCTTTTGTCACTATATTTCCCCTTGTCATTTCGTCTATGGAAATCCTGAACCCCAGGCTGTTAAGCTTTTCAGCTGTTCTTATGCCTCTCTCAACCCTCTTCCGGCTGAAAGCGTAAAGCGCCTTAACAAATTCAGGCTTGTATTCAGGATAATACACAAGCATATGTATGTTTTTTCCCATGTGCCTTGCAGAAAGCTCTATCCCGGGTATAACTTCTATGCCCTGCTTTTCCAGCTGCTTGAACCTTACAATCGCGTCAAGCGTGTCATGGTCTGTTACAGCCACGAAACCAAGTTTGGCGTTTAGCACGTCCTGCGGAGTTATAAGCCCGTCTGAAGCGCCTGTATGCAGGTGCAGGTGCCCTTTTCTTTCATTTGTTTCCATTCCAACCACCTCAAATATGAAGGGGCCGGAATGGGATATATATTTACTCAATATAGAATATATTTCTGTATATACATATATATTTTAATAAGATTTATATACTTAGGATAACCCTAATCCAGCATGAAACGAAAGCTGGTAAAGCAGGGTGAGAACACGCTTACAATCTCGCTGCCTTCTTCATGGGTAAGCGAATTTGGCCTTAAGCAGGGGGATGAGATAGAGCTTACAGGGCAGGGCAAGGGGCTTATGCTCAGCACAGCGGCTGAATTCAAGCCGAACAAAAGCGAAATTGACATTTCAGGCCTTAGAAAGTCCATTGCATATGTTTATGTTGCAGACTGCTATATCAGGGGAGACGAAGAGGTTAAAGTAAGGTACGACAGGGCAGAGCAATTTGAGGTTATCACAGAAGCAGTGAATTCAATGATAGGCTTTGCAATAGTCGAGCAGGGCAGAGGCTTTTGCGTGCTAAAGGACCTGTCAGGCACTGCTGAAACTGATTTTGACATGCTTTTCAGGCGAATACTTCTTTTAATAGAGTCAATGGGCGAAACAGGGCTTGAGGCATTGAAAAAGGGCGATGTGAAAACCATCTCATCCATCTCAAAAATGGATGATACCGTGAACAAGTTCACAAACTACTGCCTCAGGAGCCTTAACAGGAAAGGATACAGGGATTTCCGGAAAACCCTGCATTATTATTCAATCATAACGCTGCTTGAGCAGCTGGGGGATGAGTATGCAAGGTTGTACAAGGGCATACACGCTCCTGTCACAAAGGGCGCACTGAAGCTGTTTGAGGAGTTTGTGGCCATGAACAAAAAGTTTTCAGGCATCTTCCACAAATATGACAAGGGGGCTGCCACAGACATATTCAGCGCAAAGGACAGGCTGCGGGAAATCACCCTTGAAAAGATGAACAAGCCGTGCCTTACCGACGTTATCCTGGTATACAGGATAAGAAAAATGGCTGAATTGATGGCTGACATCCTGAAGCTGGAAATCGGGATGCATATATGAGATTACAGATATTTCACAAACCTGTTATTCCTGTCAACAAGAATGTTTTTGGGTCTGATTTTCCTGCCTGTCAATTCAAAGCCCATGATGATTATCTCTCCCCCTCTTGATTAAATGCGCTGCCGCCCCGTTCATGCAGACAACGCCTGAGCCTTTTTTTCCCGCTATGATGTGAGTTTCAAGCCTTGCGCCAGAAGTATTGCTTACAACCATTACTTTCTCTCCTGCCCAAAAGCCCGCCTTGTCTATAAGCGCCGGGTCTATTGTAATGCTGCCTATATAATTCAGGTTGGCTTCAGTCACATTTGCCTTGTGTATTTTTGACCTTAATACCCATCTCATTATTTAGTCCAATCCCAGAGGGTTTAATAAATGTTGTGAAAAACAGATTATGCAACCTTCGCCATGATTTGCAATGCGCAATCATTTTAAACCGTTAACCGCATTTTTAGTCCATGCCGATAACCACTCAAATAGGCTCGCTTCCTTATTGTTCTGCTGGAAAAGCTGTTGAATACTCATTAAGGCACGGCATCCCTTTTCTTCCCGAGCTCCCAGGGCTTGGCGACTCAATGCTAAGCTATATACAGAATCCCGGGAAGCTGAGCTGCCTTTCTGAGTTCAAGAAGCATACCTATGGCACTGTGAAAGTGCAGTGCATCGGCCCTGCAACACTTCTGGGGGCAGAATTTGAGGACAAAGAGAAGAATATTAAATGGCAGTACAGCGAAGAAGAGGTTAAGCTGCAGATATGTACGCATCTTGATGCAATATTTGATGGATTGAATGCAAAAGAAATAATCCTCTTCCTTGATGAGCCCGCGCTCGGGCAGTCAGGGGTAAATTATGAATCAATATGGAATGAAATCTTCTTTTATTTCAATGCAGGGAAAGGAATCCAGTTCTTAAGAGGAATCCACGTTTGTAATATAACAGACTTTGACAGGCTGTTCATGGCAGGTATAGACATCATAAGCTTTGATGCATCGCTTTACGACATAACTCTCTATGATAAATACCATGATTTCAGGCAGAAAGGCGGGAGGATTGCATGGGGCATTTCAAAGCCTGAAGATATCAGGGATTTTAAAGCAGGAGATTTAATCACAATGCCATGCGGGCTTGGAGGCATGAACAGGGAAACAGGAAAGCCGTATACAGAAGATGAATGCGAAAGCGCGCTTGAAATGCTTGTGAAGGCAGCAGCCAGCCATAAGAGGCAACCGCAAGCAATTTAAACCCCCATAACACTTCTCAAGGCTATGGAGCTTGTGCGTATCACAAAAGAATCCGGGATCCCGCTGATAGGATGCATTGCATTCGGCATAATAGACAGGGGAACGAATTTATTGCAGGTAAGGCCCACAACAGTATGCAACCTAAAATGCGAGTTCTGCTCTGTGAATGCAAACAACCCTGAAGTGCACCCGGCTAACTTCACTGTTGATGTGAATTATCTTCTTGAAGAGATAGAAAAAGTCGTGAAATTCAAGGGCGTTGAGTGCGAGATAAACATAGACTCGGCAGGCGAGGTTGGCACTTATCCGCAGCTGATAGAGCTTGTCAGGGGCGTAAAGGGGATGGCAGGGGTTAAGCGGATTTCAATGCAAACAAACGGCACACTTCTTGACGGTGAAAAAGTGTTCCTGCTGCAAAAAGCAGGGCTGAGCCAGATTAACCTTTCAATAAACTCATTAAATCCAGAGCAGGCGCAGCAGCTGAGCAGGACGCCGAACTACAGCCTGGAGCACATCCTCGGCCTTACAAAAATCATATCAGACTCAGGCATACAGCTCCTGATAGCGCCGGTCTGGATCCCAAAAATAAACGATGATGAAATGCCGAAGCTTATAGAGCTTGCAAAGAAGCTTAATGCAAAAATCGGCATACAGAAATACGAGGCCTACCGCCACAGCAGGAAAGTTAAGGGCGCAAAGCCGGTCACATTCTGGAAATTTTACCATAAGCTTAAGGAGATGGAGCAGCAGTACGGCATCGGCCTTATATGCACTGCAGAGGCATTCGGAGTGCACAAGGCAAAAAGGCTCCCCACTGTGTTTGAGGAAAACGAAAAAGTCCAGCTTGTTGTTAAAACCCCCGGTTGGCTCAACGGCCAGATGATAGCAGTTGGAAAAGACAGGTGCGTAAGCATAAACGACTGCAGGGCTGAACTGGGAAAGAGAGTAAGGGCAAAGATTCTGGAAAACAAGAATAATATTTATGTTGCTGAAATGGCAAGATGAATCTGGGAAAAGTTTATATGCCTTAAATCCCATTAGAATAGCATGAAAAAGAGGAGACTGGCAAATCTGTGCTTTATGCTGTCGCTTGTCATAATATTTGCAATGGGCATAATAGTGGGCACAAAAGTGTTCCCTGAAAAGATACAGGAGATTGTATACCTGAACGACGGGGAGCAGACAGTTACTGTATATATTCCAGGCGTGAACCAGCAGGGCGAAGGCGTTATGACAGAGCTTACCGCAATGCTAAAGCACGGCTCAGGGCAGGTTTTGGTGAATGTAAACGATGTAATCGCAGGCTATGAGCTGCAGGTGTTTGCCAGGACTGCTGTGCATTCTGTGGAGAATATCACAGGAACCAAAATGAAAGATTATGATGTCAGCTATTCGATAAAGACAGATGCCGGCGTAATAGACGGCGGGAGTGCAGGCGGCGCAATGGCTGTCGCAGTATTGTCAATGGTGAAAAACGTCAAGTTAAGCAGGAATGCCGCAATGACAGGAGCGGTTGATGCAAACGGCAGGATACTGCCTGTGGGCCTTGTTGACAAGAAGGCAGAGGCGGTCAGAATGGCAAATATCAGCGCATTTGTCGTTCCGGCGGGGCAGGGAAGCCAGGTTGAGCAGGCAAGGAAAGAAACCTGCCAGCAGGGAGACATCGAATTCTGCAAAATAGAATATGCGCCGATGATTGAGAAAACATCTGCCGGCATTGCAATAAAAGAAGTTTCAACAGTGCAGGAAGCGCTTAATGCAATGAGCGAAGAAGGCGCAAAAAAGATAATAAGAGACTATGCCAGGATAAAGCCTGCTGAGCAGCCGATGAGAGAGCACCTAACCCTTCCTTCGCTCGGAATAAGCCTCGAAGGCTATTCAACAGCAGATGTGCTTGTTGACGGCACAAATGTCTTTCTTAAAGTTAACTGCACGTCTGTGCCGGCGCTTACTACCCAGGATCTTGCAACATCAATAGCAAACGGGATTTACAACAAGGTTATAGGAAAGCCAAACACGCATGATACAGCTGCAAACATAATGGATTCATACGGCATAGACATAATTGCAGTCACAGTAGACAGTTATGAAGCAGGATACTTTAAAGGCAGAATTTTCACGTTTAAGGGCGGGAAGCTGGCAAGCATTGATGCAAAGCCGAGCGACGGTGTGGCATTGGGCGCAAGGTTTGGCTCGCCTGTATATGTAAGCGATGCGCTTCTAAAGGAAAAGGGCGTTAATTCCTGCTAAGAGATTGGCTTGAAGAAATATACATAGCAGTGGCTCAGGTTTTCCGGCACTTCGTTCTTAACCTTGTCTTCCAGATGATGGTGGCCAATACAGCTCTTTTCGCCCTTGCAGAACTTGGGCGGGACAACCACAATATTATTATTAGGCCCTGCCGCATATTGCCTCAGGATTGCGCTTGCCGCCAACCGCTCTCTCTTATTAAGCTTTTCAAAGTAAATGCAGCCCAGCTTAGTTTCACCTTCGCCGGTTTCTGTTTCATCGAACTGCGGGGCAAAAGAAGGCTCAATATGAAGCACTTCATGTGGCCATGCCTTTAGCCCCCTATTCGATATTGGGTGCAATGCTTCTTCCAAGGATTCATAAAGCGCATGAAGCCGGCTGGAATAATTATCTTCACGGCTTTTTTCAGGCGCCATATAATTTAAGAGGGTGCTGTGATTTAAAAGGCTTCCCTAAAAGGCTTTATAAAGGGCTGCTCTTTTTATCTGTTTATGGCTGTAATAATAGTAACAGGTACGCCGGGCACTGGCAAAACAGAGCTGGCGAAAGAGCTTGCAAAGCAGATTAAATACAGGTATATTGATGTAAATGATATTGTAAAAAAAGAAAGGCTGGTGGAATGCTATGACAGGCAAAGAAAGACGAATGTTGTTGACGAGGAGAAGCTCTCAAACGCGCTTGTCTCGCTGATTAAAAAAAACAGAGGCCAAAGCCTGATAATTGACTCGCACATGTCGCATTCAATACCTGCAAAATACGCCAACATGTGCATTGTAACAAAATGCAGCCTGAAAATCCTTAAAAAAAGGCTTGAGAAAAAAGGGTACAACAGGATTAAAGTCAGGGAAAACCTTGACGCCGAAATATTTGATGCCTGCCTGAATGAAGCAATGGAAGCAGGGCATAATGTGCTGATAGTGGACACATCTGTTAAAAAACCGAAAGAGCTTGTGAAGACGTTGGTAAAGTAAGCCTGCTAAAATATCTTTAAATGCCTTTTTCTTTTCTCGCGGATTGCCTTTATCTTTTTCTGCAGGCCTTTGCTCTTCGCATTCGCATACTTTGCGGCATACCTAAGGAATATCACAGCCCCTGTCGCATCAAACGAGAACGGGGCGACAAGATAAATGCCCGCAAGCATCTGCCTGAGCTTTGCCTCGCGGGGATTGGCGAGTATGACTTTTGCCGCTTGTTTTATTTTCTCCGCATCATCCTTCACATAGCCATACACTTCTGTATGCTGAAGCCTTGCAA
Source organism: Nanobdellota archaeon (assembly GCA_013329215.1). Classification (GTDB taxonomy): domain Archaea; phylum Nanobdellota; class Nanobdellia; order SCGC-AAA011-G17; family GW2011-AR17; genus UBA9640; species UBA9640 sp9640u. The sequence goes on from DUKS01000024.1 coordinate 45,284, forward strand.
GCTCTTTCAAAAGCAGCTTGGCGGCTTTCTGCACCTCGGCCCTGCTGCCGACTGCATCCGAAAGGGCTCTTATGTATTTATTTACGGTAAAAATAACTTTTGCAGCCTGCTTCGCCTGTGTCCTGCCCAGCCTGAATGCCTTCCTCTTTTCGCCTGCAGAGGGCAGCTCTTTCTCAAGCTTCAGAAGCAGCATCTGCTCTTTGTTAAGCAGGCTTATTGCCTCCCCCTCCATTGCCGAGATTGTCCCTGCATATCCCTTTGAGATAATATCCGTGATATTTGCCCTTGAGAAAAGTTTTTTCTGCTGTTCAAGCGCTTTTTCCAAATCTTTTATAAGCTGGCCCTGCCCGCGGGCCTTTTCAAGTTTCTTCAAAAGCCGCATCTGTGATGCAACAGACATTTTCAGCCTTTCAAGTGAGCTTTGCAAGGACAATCTGCCTTTCTTCTTTCCGAACAGGTTATAGAGGTAGTGCCACTTCCTTTCATATAGCCTTAGGGTTTTTGCAATCATGAAGAAAACAATGAAGAATTAAGGATATAAGCTTTTCGAGCAAAGCGAAGTGCGGCTTGCAGCAACAGCGGCAAAGAAAAGATTCGGGCGATAGCGAGAAATCTTTACTCTATAATCTCAATCGAAAGATTGACCTTCTCGGGTATCTGCACCCTCATAACCAGCCTCAATGCTTTTTCATCAACGCCGAGATCAATTACTCTCTTGTGTATCCTCATCTCAAAATTGTCAAAAGATGCCTTTCCCTCTCCGTCAGGGGCTTTTCTTGTCGTCAGCTTAAGCTTTTGAGTCGGAAAAGGTATCGGGCCGTAAATTTTAACCTTGCTCTTTTTTGCTATGTCAATTATAGAGCTGCATATCTCATTCAGCTTGTCAATGTCTGTGCTTGAAATTTTGAGCCTTGCTTTCTGCATTTTGTGTTTCCTTTTTATTTTTAAAAATAAAATAAAAAAAGTAAGCTAAGCTTACTTCTTAACCAGGTCTATGCACCTGCCTGCTGCCACTGTGACGCCTGCGTCCCTGATTGCAAAGCTTGCAAGCTCGGGTATTACAGACTGCTTTTCAATAACCATTGGCTTTGTCGGCTTTAGCTTGACAATGGCTGTGTCGCCTGTCTTGATAAAGTCCGGCTTTTCCTGCAGCACTGCGCCTGTTGCCGGGTCAAGCTTTTTGACGAGCTCAACGAACTGGCACGCGACCTGCGCTGTGTGTATGTGGAATACAGGTGTATATCCTACCGCAATAACGCTCGGGTGGTTCAGGACGAATATCTGCGCCGTGAACTCTGAAGCAACTGTCGGCGGGTTGTCTATCGGGCCCACGACATCGCCCCTTGCAATGTCTTTCTTGCCTATGCCCCTTACGCTGAACCC
>DUKS01000024.1:46874-47673 GCA_013329215.1 Nanobdellota archaeon
GCAGGCACTACCGAAATTTTGTCATTGACTTTCATTACGCCTGTTTCAACTCTTCCTACCGGAACAACGCCAATGCCTGTGATGTTGTATACATCCTGTATTGGCACTCTCAAAGGCAGGTTTGTCGGCTTTGCAGGCTCCTTGAACTTGTCAAGCTGCTCCCTCAATGTCGGCCCTGTGTACCAAGGCATTAAAGCTGATTTCTTGACAATGTTTTCGCCAAGGAATGAGCTTGCCGGTATGAACTGGACTTCTTCCAGCTTGTAGCCAACCTGTTTCAGCAATGCGCCCACATCAGTCTTGACCTTGTCAAAGACCTTCTGATCGTATTTCACAACGTCCATCTTGTTCACGAGAACAGCCATCTGCTTGACGCCCTGTGTCCTGCACAAGAATACGTGCTCCTTTGTCTGCGCCATGACGCCGTCAGAAGCTGCGACAACAAGAACAGCAACGTCTGCCTGCGCAGCGCCTGTAATCATGTTCTTGATGAAGTCCCTGTGGCCGGGCGCATCAATGATTGTGTATTCAAACTTGTCTGTCAGGAATTTCTTGTGTGAAAGGTCGATTGTAACGCCCCTTTCCTTCTCTTCCTTCAGGTTGTCCATGACAAATGCAAACTCGAAGCCTGCTTTTCCGAGAGCCAGTGCCTCTTCCTTTAGCTTTCTCATGGTCTGCTCATCAACAGTGCCTGCATCAAAGAGCAGCCTCCCGACTGTGGTTGACTTACCGTGGTCGACGTGACCGACGAACACGATGTTTATGTGTGGTTTTTGTTTTGCCATATTATATCCTCCGT
>DUKS01000024.1:47819-48423 GCA_013329215.1 Nanobdellota archaeon
GGGTTATTTATAAACCTTGCGGTTTGTTTCGAGATAAAAAGAAGAAAGAAAAAAGAGGTAGGGAAGAGGCAATAACAGGAAGAGTCATAATCTTTATAAGTGTTTGATTTTTAACAGCGATTAGGGGGCATTGTATGCAGATTATAATAAACCAGTTTGGAACTTTTATTGGAAAGAAAGAAAATAGATTTACAATAGCATATAATGAAACAAAAGATGAGCATTCAGCGGACAAGGTTGACCAGATAAAGGTTCTATGCTCATCAGCAATCTCTTCAGAAGCGGTTAAATTGGCTGTAAACAATAATATAGATATCGTGTTTATGAATAAATTTGGAGAACCCTATGCAAGGGTATATCCCTGCAAACTTGGCGGAACAACCTTAACCCGAAAAGAGCAGGCAAGGGCTTATTTGAATGAAAAAGGATATTATCTTGTAAAAAAATTCCTTGAAGCGAAGATAAAAAACCAGATTTTTTTGATTAAGCGGCTGAATAAGACACGAGACGGCACTTTTTCTTCTGAAATTGCAAGAATGGAAACGCAATTAAACACTTTTTCTAGGTTTCCAGCAGGAAATCTTGACGAAATAAGGAATACTTA
>DUKS01000023.1 GCA_013329215.1 Nanobdellota archaeon
AGGCACTTCACATCAACACTTTGCCCGTTTAGGACCAATGTCATGCCTCTTGCATAAACCTGATTCTCAATAACCGCCTCATACCCCGGGATTTCTATTGCCATTTTTACTCCAGCCCGCCAAGGGCAACGTACTGATTGTGTATTTTAATCCCAAAATCAGACCCCCTCTTTATACTATCGACAAGCTGTCTTGAAGAATAAGTCCTTCCGCAATGAACGTCCGCAATGACCGGCACGTCAGAATTTCGCCCCAATGATTCTTCCAATGCCCTTATTACTCTTTCGTCTGGTTTCCATGCATTCATTTTATACCCCCGCGCCAGCTTTATAGGGCGCCAGCTTGCCCTTAAATTGTTACTTTTGATAAGTAGCACCTATATATAAAGCTTTCGGTACGCCTCGCCCATATATAGTGCCTATTTGGCTTTAGAAGGCGGGGTTCAGGGCTTTATAACGCTTGCGGACGGTTGTTTAATGCTGTTTTATCTATTAAATGCCGTCCATGCTATCCTTTAGAAATACTTAAATAGAACTGCCCAATTCTTTGATTGCATGGCAATTACCACTATCATCTTTGACCTTGGAAATGTTGTTTTAACCAATGACTGGCATGATGATTGTGCTGCAAAGTTTCAGGCATATTCAGATTACTTTGGCATAACATATGACGATATGGAAAAAGGATGGCAAGCTTTTTGGCCTCAATTTCGCACAGGAGAAATTACAGAAGATAAATTTTGGAGAGGATTCCTAGAAACTGCCGGCGCAAAGAGAATGGATGTTAAACAGGCCAAAATTCTCTGGAGGAAATACCAGGACCCTATAGAGAATATGCTTGATTTATTGGGAAAGTTAAACCAACATTATCAGCTGGCTGCTTTGACAACAATCAGCAAAGAATGGCTGGATTACAAAAGGGAAAAGTATCATCTGGGTATGTTTTTTGATGTAATTGTTAGTTCTGGCTATTCTGGTTTAACTAAGCCAGACCCTAGAATTTATGAATTAATCGTTAAAAGATTAAATGTAAAACCAGAGCAATGCTTGTTTATAGATGATTCTCAAAGAGTACTGCCTCCAGCCGAGGAATTGGGCATGAAAACTATTTTATTTTCAGGGCAAGCTGATTTAGAAAAGAATCTTAAAGAATTAGGCATAAAATATTAAACGCTATTCACTCTTCCACTCCGTCCTGATACGCACGAAACAGCCTCTCTACAAACCTCAAGCGCCGCACATACTCTGGCTGCAGCTGTTCCATCATCCTTGTATTCCTGTGATACAATGCCAGAATCCCCATTACCTTGCTCAAAACACCGCCTACGCTTGTATCATCGTCAATCAGGTTTAATATGGATTCATCATCAAGCATGCGCTCAAGCGCTTTGGTATAGACGTCCTCTATGCGTATGATTTCAGATGCCATCTGTTCAATTAGCTATATTATCGCTTCAGATATTTAAAAGTGCGGGTTCTTAAGGGCAGAGCTTAGTCCAGCATGCCTTCCTGATAAGCCAGGAACAGCCTTTCAACAATCCTAAAGCGCCGGACGTACTCTGGCCGCAGTTCCTTCAGCACCCCAAAATTCCTGTGGTAAAAAGCAACAAGATAAGTCACCTTGCCAAGTATAGTGGGCACATTTGTTTTGTCATCAATCAGGTTTATCACGGACGTATCATCAAGCAGGAACTCAAGCTTTCTTGCATATACGTCTTCTATCCTGAGGATTTCCACGTCAGTACCTCCTTCCCCCGCCGTTTGCTATGTAAGCGACAAACTTATGCGTAAGCGCAAGCACGCCCCTTTTCACACTTTCAGGCAGGCCTGCAAGAACGCCCATATTGGTTTCAGCATAAACAAGAATGCCTGCAATTTTCTCCGCAACGCCTCTGTCATTTAAGGGGCTGCCATTAAGCACGCTTAAGACATCTTTGTCAGCAAGCCTTGCAGAAAGCCCTTTCGTGAACTCTTCCCCTGATAGCGCCATGCCTTCAAGCTTTGCCATTGCCAATTATGTTATATTTGCCCAACTATTTGAGCTTTTCGCATCCCGAGGCATACGCTTCAAGCGCTCGAACAGCTTTCCTGTTTCTTCTGCCGGCCATCCAGTTGGAGAATCCCGTTGCAGAAAGCATCACAGCAGCGCCTGCTGCACAGAGCCACAAAGGCCCGCCAAGCGTAAAATAAGCAGTCGCTGCAAAGTAAAGCACAGGCGCCACCCTGCCAAACCTGTAGTCAAAGTATGAAAAATCAAGCAAGCCAAGCTCCCGCGCCCTGTCAACAGCAGACTCTTCTTCAATGCCTTCAACGCACACAGGCCCTATATCCTCGTCAAGGCTCATAATGCGTGTTATAGAATAAGACTATAAAAGTGTTTGCATGAAACCGCTTTGGGCCATCTGCAAAAAGTCCGGGCTCCACCGGAAAAGAATGCTTATTCAACTGCTTCCCAAGAGATTTCTGATTTCCAGGCTGTCCTGAATTCTCCGCCAAAGAGGTCTAAGCCACCCATGCATACCAATGCATGCATCTCAAAGCCATAATCACTCCAATAATCATCAATGCCTGTTACTTCGTATGCATAATTCTGGTTGAACTTAGTTCCAAATTTTTGCCTGCATAAAGGGTGGTCTGTATAAGTGGCCACAACCCGCACATCTTCCCAGCCTTCTGTTGCTTTCACATATGCCACTGCATCTTTTTCATGCATCTGTGCGCATCCCTCTGCTGCAATGCCAAGCGCAAGCGCAGCCAATGTTGTTGTCAGCGGTTTCATTTCATTCCCCCCATGAATTGCCTCTACAGCAAGAATTTTTTTCTTCCTTATAAGCCTTGCGCCAATGCTGTTCAGGGATTCTTTATGAAAATGTACCTGCCTGCAACTCTCTTGCTCGGCATCCCTTCTGACATTATGCCCCTGTACCGCGCCCATACTTCTTCAAACGGCCCGTCTGCATTAAAATCAGGCGTATTCATTGCCATTACACGGAATATTTTATTAAGAAATGCGTAATAATCAGGCCTGAATGTCCTTAGCTCTTCCTCGTTTGCAACAGGCTCAAAAAGGTGTTCCAGGTTTCTTGATACAACAGCCCTGTTGCCATCCCGCCCAGAGTCTATTACTCCCCATAATGTAAACTGTTCCGGCTGCCTGTGCATCTCAGATGCGTTCCCATGATAATCGTTTGCCAGCACATAACCGCCGGGCTTCAAATGCCTTGACGCCCACTCTGTGCGTATGCACGGGTTTAAGAGTATCAACAAATCATGCAGCTCTTGGGGAGTGTAGTCCCTGATGTCCTGCCTGAAAGCATGCAATCCGGCTTCCTGAAGCTTTCTAACGCATCCCTCATTTCCGCCTATGTCAATATCAACAAACGTCACATTGGGAAAAACCCTTGCAGGGCTTGCATCAAACCCGCATGAAGGGTACAAGACAGACTGCGGATTATAAACATGGCCGCGGAAAGCGGCATAAGCTGCTATTGACTCATCTGCAAAGCAGAGCTCAGGCTCTTTACGCGCAGTTCCCCTCAAAAGCTTTAAGCTGGCTTTTGAAAGAGGTACAAGTCCCGGTATTTTATCGTCTGCCATGTTGTAGTGTTTCGTTTAGTCAGAATCATCAAAAACTCGGATTTCAGTCCCGGATAGGAATTTCGGGTATGGCCTGTAATTAGGGTCCCTTCTGAACCATGCTGGCCTTGATTTTTCAGGAAGCTCGAGCAATGAAACAAAAGGCACTGCAGAAAGCTCCTGAGGATGAGAACACCATACATCTGCGCAAGGCACTGTTTTTGGGTCGCACCCGCCAGATTTATACATTGATCTTGCAATGTTGCTTAAGCCATACGTAAGTTCAATAAAGCAAATACTCGGCGCAACTTCCTCTATCCTTCGGGCCAGGCCTGTGAATTCTTTTACAGGAACAACTCCCTCGGCATCTGCTTTTCTGGCTAACACGTCAAAATCATGCATTATTCCCGTATATAAGTCCAATGCAATCCTATGCTCTCGTTTCATTTTATACCCCCATAGCCGTTAGGCTATCTGTTACCATTTTCTAATTAGAACTATTATATAAGCCTTCCGTATGCCTTTAATGCAGTGCCCTTGCGCCCGCTGCTGTTAAAAGCAAGCTACTCTGCTTTCACTAACACTATTGGCTGGCAAAGAATTAATTCCAGCCCCATCCTGTTCCTTCCCGGGAGGCCTATGTGGAATACAGGCCTGTTCGGGTCAGGAAAATAATGCGTTGCAAAATGCCCGGCAGGAACCTCAATTGGGCCCTGATGCGAATCAGGCAGATGGTATGCTTCCCCCTCGCTCTTCAATTCAGCACGAATTTCGCCCATTCTTGAAGAATATTCAGCAGGAACAAGAACCCCCTGCCTTCTTTCATTTAATTGCACTGGCTTTCCTGCAGAGGAATACTGCAAATCCCTGCGCAGATCTATAATGCCAACAACAAGCACTTTACTTTTGCCCTTTACTTCCAGTGGCGGAATTAATTTTCCCATTGGAAAACAGCGAATGCGCCTCTGTATAAAAACCTTTCGCACGCGCGCAATGCCAAAACAAAGAAACCCAATACAGAATGCCGGAGGTCCGCCTTCCGAACCAACTTCCGCAATGTTTATAAACCTCTTTTTTACAATAGTGTAGGGAGTTTTAAGAGCATTAAGCACTAAAATTCACAACGGAGGCAGCCTCACTGACGTTCGGGGCCTTCTCCGTAACCAGAGGAGGAAATCAAAAATGGCAAACCAAAATCAACCGATATACATTCTGCCTGAAAACACAATACGTACAATGGGCAGGGACGCGCAAAGGAACAACATAATGGCTGCAAGAATGGTTGCAGAAACAGTAAGGACGACATTGGGCCCAAAAGGCATGGACAAGATGATTGTCGACAGCCTGGGGGACATCACAGTCACAAACGACGGCGTTACAATTCTTAATGAAATGCAGATAGAGCACCCGACTGCAAAAATGCTTGTTGAGGTTGCAAAAACCCAGGAAGCGCAGGTTGGGGACGGCACAACAACAGCAGTTATTCTCGCAGGCGAATTACTGAAGAATGCAGAGCGCTTGTTAGACCAGGAAATACATCCCACAATGATTGTAAAGGGCTACAGGCAGGCTGCAGAGGAAGCGCAGAAAGCGTTGAATGAGATGGCTGAAAATCTTACAAAAACTGACAAGGCAACTCTTAAGAACATTGTTATAACTGCAATGACAGGCAAGGGCGCAGAAGGCTCAAAAGACAGGCTGGCTGACCTTATTGTAAAAGCAGTAGTGGAAGTCGCGGAAGGCAATGCTGTAAATGTATCAGATATCAAGATTGAAAAGAAAGTGGGAGGCGGAATAGACGACTCCGAGTTAATACAGGGGCTTGTTCTTGACAAGGAGAAAGTGCACTCAAGCATGCCAAGGCAGGTAAAGAATGCAAAGATACTCTTGTTTGACTCTGCAATCGAGGTAAAGAACACTGAAATTGACGCAAAGATACAAATAACAGACCCTTCACAATTATCCGGGTTTGTTGAGCAGGAAGAAAAAATCCTGAAAGACATGGTTGACAAGATAATCAAGTCAGGCGCAAACACTGTTTTCTGCCAGAAAGGCATTGACGATGTTGCGCAATACTTCCTTTCAAAAGCAGGCATTTATGCCGCAAGAAGGGTTAAGAAATCAGACATGGAAATGCTGTCAAGGGCGACAGGAGCTGTAATCGTGACAAAGCTCACTGACTTGTCCTCAAAAGAGCTCGGATATGCAGGGCTTGTAGAGGAAGTCAAGTACGGCGATGAAGAGCTGACTTTTGTAAGGGACTGCAAGAATCCAAAAGCAGTTACTTTGCTCATAAGAGGCGGAACACAGCACGTTGTTGACGAAGTGGAACGAGCTGTCAATGATGCTGTTGGCGATTTGATTGCATCTTTATCTGTCGGCAAGGTTGTTGCAGGCGCAGGAGCGCCTGAAATAGAAGTTGCAAGAAAACTGAGAAAGTACGCTACTTCGCTTTCAGGAAGGGAGCAGCTGGCTGTTCAGGCTTTTGCAGATGCGATGGAAATTGTTCCTCGCACTTTGGCTGAAAATGCAGGGCTTGACCCGATTGACATGCTTACTGAGCTTAAATCAGAGCATGACAAGGGAAACAAGTGGGCTGGCTTGGATGTATTCAAGGGCAAGGTAATGGACGCGTGGAAAGCAGGCGTCATAGAGCCTTTGAAAATCAAGACACAGGCTGTAAAATCCGCATCAGAAGTTGCCGAGCTCATACTCAGGATAGACGATGTTATTGCAGGCGGCTCAAAGTCCCACGGAATGCCGCAAGGCATGCCTCCTGGCATGGGCGGAATGCCTGAGTATTAGTTAATTCTTTTTATTTTCTATTTCTTTTTTAGATATTAAAAATAAGAATTATTTAATCCCCTTCATTGGATTCAACATCAGGGTGCAACATCATCGCCTTCATTGGACTCAACAGCAGGAGCTGGCTCTTCATTTACTCCTGGCGAGCCCTGATCAGGGGCTACTTCCACGCCCGGATTGTCAATGATATTCGTAATCACTTCCGGGGGAACTACTAAGTCAGGGTTAATCCTAGTCAAGTCCGGTTCAGAAAGAGGCTCTTCCACACCTGCGCCGCCGCCGTCAACACTGGTTTTTATTTCAGGCGTTAATCCGCCGTCGCCAGAGCCGCCTTCTCCTTCAACAACAATTGTCTTAATATCCCTTATCCCACCCTTATCTCCTGTGTCATAAGTGCCCGGAGCAAATGTTCTCAGCGCTATCTGCTCTTTTATGTCATTAAGCTTGCCTTTCATTTCAACAACAGTATTTTGCCCACCGGCTATTTCCATCTCTCCTTCCGCAATTGTCCATTCACCTTTGTCAATTGTATTTTGAATGGATTTATTTTCAAATTCTTCTAAAATAGCATCAATTTCCTTTTCAATAAGGTAATTCACCAGGCCTTCCTCATTCCTGACAACAGTAATTTTGCCGCATTTTTCTTCCAAGAAAGTATCAGTTCCATCAAAGCACTGGGGAATTGACTGCTGCATTGTTGGCTCCTTGTTTTTAGGCCTTTTTCCTATATAATTCCCATATTCATCCCAATCCTCAGCTGTCTCTTTTAAATTATCATACTGTTCGCATTCCGGCTTGGTATTCTCATCCCAGCATTCCTCGGGAACCCCGTCTGAATGCTCTATGTCATAGCCTATCATGTAAGATTTTTCCCTAAACAAATTCATTAAAAAATCAGGGACAAAGCTTTCTGCAAAACTGTCCCCTTGCTTGGGCTCCATGGCTTTTAATTCACTGCAGGATGCTTCATCTGCCTTATACTCGCATTTAATGGCAAGAGCAACCATGTTTTCGCATTTTGCCTTTTGTTCAATATCAGTATTGGCTTCGCAATTGCATGTTCCGGGGTCATCTATGCAGCTTCTAATCTCCAGCATTAATTTAACAAATAATTTTATCTGGATATCTTTTAATTCTGTTAATTTTTCTTCAAGCCCGGGAATAGCGGTGTCCGGGTTGCATTCTTCTTCTTTTAACATTAGGGCAAAATCCCCTTTTGCAAGCTCTTTGCAATATTCGTAGGTTTTCTCAGTAAGGACTGCATTAAGCATTGTTTTTTCCTCTTGAAGCAGGTATTCATTGAAAATCTCGGTATTTGCGCCCTCTGTTTCTATTTTATCCTGAATTTTTTCAGAGCTTGATTTTATATTGCCTGCTGTTTCAAGAGACACTTTTTCCTGTATAATTTCAAGCTTTTTCTCTGCATTTGCAATGTTTTTCAATGCCTTTGCTTCATTATCATTGTTTAAGTTTTCCAGCGCAGAATTAATTTCCTTTTCCCTTATATCCAATGCAAGATTAACTTTATTATCACCGGAGCTAAATAATAATTGGGCATTGTCTGAAAACCTTTCAATTCCGGAGTACGTTTGAGCCTGGACAAAAGGCGCGGCTAATAGTGCTATGACAGCAATTGCGAATATTACACTCTTTTTCATAAGTTATATTCAGGCAAAATAAGTTTAAATAAGTATCGATAAAATTTATAACTTCTTCGAGGCAGAATTCTGTTTAAAATATTGCCTGAACTTATTTCTTTTTCTGCTCAAAGAATTTCTTAAACTTGTCCCGCTCTATGAAGTAGATATAAGCGCCGCTTATGTCCTGCGGGAACCTGTCGTGAAGAAGCAGGTCTGTTTCAAGCTCAGATGACAAAGGCTCCTCATAATGCCCTGAGCAACCCTGCTCGCCGCAGAACCTGCCTGTAGAAACTATTAACATGACATCCCTGCCGAGTTTTGCCTCAAGCGCAACATACGCGCCAGCCCAATATTTGACTGTTTCCTGCCTTTCGGTTTGGCCAGGAAGGAATACATAAAGCGAGCCTATAAACTCAACCCCGTCACAATCCTGGTTCGGCGCCCTGTCTGTCCTGAAAGCGCGGCCCCGCCAGTTATCATCAAAAACAGAATCGCGCGTTAACGGCGTGTTTTGTGTTCCCACCATTGCGTCCAATCCCTTTAAAATCTCATAGAATCGTTGTGATGCCATTGCTGTAAGGGAATAACGTCTGCTTTAAATATATTTGTGTTCAGAATCAATTCACAGCATTGCAATATGCGCATTAACCTTGCCCTCTTCCACAAAGTCAATGTACATTTTGCCTGCGGATTTTGGGAAATGTCCTATGTATACTGTGGTTATTGCCTTCGCCTGAATCGGGGAAGGCTCAGGATAGTATTCAATAACAAGGCAAAGATTTCTGTTGTTAAGCAGCCCTTCCCTGAAGATGTAGGCATTCGCGTGCTTTTTCAGCCGTTCATACAACTCAGCATCCTGCATTGAAACATGCAGCGAGCCGGCAGGAATGCCTGTTTGGGATTCAATCTCCTTAACAGAATTATCGCCAAAGGCGGCCCCCCTTACTGCAAGCTCCAGTGTCCTGCACAGGTTTTTGAATAACGCATCCATACACTGAGGGATTCTCCTGTGGTTTATATTCCTTTCGCATTACGGCCTTATCCACTTGCACTCGTAATAAGTCACAGAGCTTTCATCATCAACAATGCCCAAAAGCAATCGTTTTTTTGTTGAGTGCGCAACCCTGTTTTTGGCTGAAAACTCGTACCATGTCAGGGACTCGCCCTCATGCACAGGGTAGACTATCCACTTTGCATGGTCCTCGCCAGGCCTTATCCCGCGGTCATACACCCTAAAGTCAGCGCCGAACTTCAATGCTGTCTTCACAATATACCCGCGGTTCCTCAAATCCCTGAAAACACTGTAGCGTATCCAGAAGTTTGATTCTATTTTTCGGGCCTTTTTCAGGAAAGCATCAAAAGAAAGCTGTTTTTTCCCGTCAAGCACTTCCATCTTGCCGCGCTCAACAAGATAAAGCGCTTCATGCAGTGAGTATTGAATCTTGTCATTTCCCAATAAAGCGCCGAATCTGCTCCTGTCATACAATGAGCGCGCATCGCCTTCGTTTGCAGCTATAACCCGCTCCGCAGCAAACTCCGCCTTTACCCTGCCTGAAACATCTATAGGAACAGGCTTTACAGGCTCGTTCATATCCTCAATTACCTGCTTAGCTTCCTTGTACGCCTTTTTTGCATCTTCTTCAAGCTCTTCAACAGCTTTCTCAACCTGCTTCAACAGAGGCTCTTGCTTTTTCTGCGCCATAGCCATTAAAGGCAATAGAATTGAATATAAACCTTGCGGTTCGAAGAACCGCGAGATTTCGAACGAAGCGAGAAAAGCTTGCAGTGGAACGTGCTATAAAAGAAAAGCAGGGCTCCGCTGGAAATCAAGCACTTTATTGTTTTCAAAACAAGACAACCAAAGAATACACGCCAGCTGGCTCACAAGCTTAATTATTCGGTTTACTTTGCAAGATTCTCAAATACCTTTCTGTATCGGTTCATAACTTCTCCTGCGTAAAATAGCAGATTGGAGTCTACTTCTCCCTTTATTGCATATGCTTTCTTAGGTAACTTTTTCATGATAAAAAAGAAGGCAAGGATATATTTAAACCATGCTGCCGCCGCACTTCAGGCAAGAGCTTGTTTTCATAGCAAGACAAACAAGGAACTAATGCCGGAGGCCGGCCTTTCAGGCATAATCTATCCTATAAAAAATAAGACGCAGCCGTTACGGCTGCATCACGGCGTTAAGAGCAGACTGTAGAGCATCGTTGCTGCAATTGCTACAAGCATAAACAATGTTGCCAGTGACAGCTGTATTTGCTTTCTCGCCAGTATGGTCCTTTCGCGCTCCATTCTTGCCTCGATGAAGCTTGCCATACGCTTTCACCCCCTTAGCTATTATTACAGCGGGCTTATTTATAAGCATATAGAAACATTGGTATAGATATTACAGCATACAGGTTTATTACTATGCGCAAGTTATTACATGCAAAAGGATTATATATCTCCGCCGGATAACAGCCTTAAAATGGAGATAAACCTCGAAAGGATAGAAAAGGCGCTTACGCCTGAACTTTATAAAAAGCTCATGGAAAGCTATGAAATGGCCTTGACAATAAATGCGCCGCTTATGGAAGAGGTTGATGGCGCCTTAAAATGTTTTGAGCTGCCTGCCCTGGCTCCGATAAAGATAAAGCTGTTCACGCAGGCTGCTTCACAGTATGCCGTAAACCAGAATTATCCGCTAGTCACAGGGCTGTTTGCCACAAGGCTAATCGAAAACAGCTATAATGCAGGAAACCGCGTATTTCCCATAAAGCCTTTCAGCGGGAAGCAGATAGCAGGGCTGGGATACAATCTTAAGGGAAACAGGGGCAGGCTGTTGGAAATCAGGGTCGAAGGAGATGCAGGCAGCCTGTGCTGCTACGGCGCTGAAAACATAAGCATTGAAGCAGAAAGGGCAGGTGATTTTTTTGCGCATTCATCAGGCAATGTAAGAGGCATAATCACATTCACAGGCTCTTATGCAGGCTGGTTCTGCAGGCGGCTCAAGCTGACAACAGAAGTTGTCGGCAAAAGCGCAGGGGCTTACGCATCAGATTCAGTGTTCAGGACGCATACACGGTTCACGTTTGATGAGCTGTTTGAAAGCATTGCAAAAGAAAGGGATAACAGGCTTGTGCATATTATTGATGATAAAGGAAAAAAAGAAAGGAGAATTTTTGAGATATAAAAAGGATTTTCCTAAGGGCTATATTTAAATACTTAGCTAATTATCTAAATAACATGATTGAAGGCAGGCAGTGGGAAATTATCAGCATATTGGCGAAAGGGGATAAAACACCTACAGAGATTGCAGGGATTATGAAAATCTCCCTTCCGGGGCTGCACAGGCACCTTATGGAGCTTGAAAGAGCAGGGATGATTAAGAAAGGAAATTCAACAAAGGGCAAGACAAGGCCTTATACAACATATACAATCGGAACTGGATTTTTGTATTTTGCAAAAGCAATGAAGGGAAATGCAGAACAGGGCTTTATAGAAGCTGATGAAAATGTAAAGGCACAGCTCAGCATATGGGCAATCCCACAAAAAGAATACCATTATTATCTTGAGTCATTCTGGTGGCAAATGCAGGAATTCATAGAAGATATAGACGTGATTGCAATATTCGGATCTGTTGCAAAAGGAAATGCAAGGGAAGGCTCTGACATTGATATCTTATTGCTTGTAAAGAAAGAGGTAAAAAAGTTTGAAAATAGGTTTGGAACAATTGCGGTGGGGAAAAAAGGAAAAAAAGCAATGGTTATGGCGCAGGTGTTTGAAACAAATGATTTTAAGAATTCGCTGGAAGAAGGCTCAAAGTTTGCAGAAGAGGTAATCAAAAGCCATAAAGGGATATACGATCCAAATGAGATATTACCCGGGCTTACTCAATCATCTGCCTGATATATTCTATTATTTCTTCGCTGTCTTCAAGGCAGTTCCCAGCGTCTTCTTCACTAAAAAGCTCATGCGGCACACAAAGGAGGCCATCTTTTATGTCAACATACTGTGATGATGAACGCCTTCTAAGCCAATAAAAAAGCTGTCTCTCAATTGTTTTTTCAATGCTATACAAATTAATCAGCTTTTTAATTTTCTCAGGATGCTCCTTGGGAATAATCTCGCCTTTCTTTGCAAGGACCGCTGAAACAGCCTGCTCAACAGCGTCATAGCAGCATTTAACAACATTCGCCCAAAGATTCTTATCTTCTTCCTTTGCTTTTTCAAATATTGCCTTTGCTGCATCTAATGATAAGCCCGCTTCTTTAAGATAATTCTCCGCCTGCTGCTCTTTCAATGTGTCCATAGTAAAAAAATAAAAAAAGAAACGCTTTACTTCGCGTCCCTTATGCCGTCTTCGCAGATTTCGAATATCGCTTCTCCGTCAGGCAAATGAGGAGAGTCAACAAGCTTTGCAACCCTTGTGCCTGCTTTTCCCCTTCTGACATAAAGCCTTGTCTGCGAGTTATGCCCGACAATATTCCCGCCGATTGCAGCTGTCGGATCACCGAAGAAAACATCCGGTCTTGCCATTACCTGGTTTGTTACATACACGCAAAGGTTGTGCATGTCAGCAAGCCTCATCAGCGTGTGCATGTGCTTGTTAAGCTTCTGCTGCCTGTCTGCCAAAGTACCCCTGCCGACAAACTCAGCCCTGAAATGCGCTGTCAAAGAGTCAATAATGACAAGCTTTACAGGCAGGTTGTCCTTTGTGATAAGGTCCTCAATCTTTTCGGCAATTATCATCTGGTGGTCTGAGTTAAATGCCCTTACTGACTTTATGTTTCTCAGCATTTCCATCGGATCCAAGCCCAGGGCATTTGAAATCTGTATAATTCTTTCAGGCCGGAATGTGCTTTCAGTGTCAACCCAGACTGCAATGCCGTTAAGCCCGCCCCTTTCAACAGGAAGCTGGACATTCACGGCAAGCTGGTGTGCAATGCTTGTTTTTCCGCAGCCGAAAGCTCCGTATGTCTCTGTAATGCTGCCTGTTTCAAGCCCGCCGCCGACAAGCACATTCAGTGAATTGCTGCCTGTTGATATCTTGCCTATGGCTTCCCTCTTTTTCAGGATTTCATCCCCTGACTCAAACCCCATGTTCAGGTTGTTTCTCGCCGCGTTTATTATTTTCCTTGCAACAGCTTCACCAACACCTGCAACCTCGACAAGCTCGCCCGGTGTTGCAACTGCCAGAGCCATCAGCGTCTCATAGCCCGCCTCTTTCAGCTTTTCAGCTGTCGCTGCGCCCACTCCGGGCAGGTCGCAAACCCCAACTTCTTTTGTTTCTTTTTTACTCATCGTTTTCACCTTCTTCAGAGAAGAACATCTCTTCCTGCAGTTTGTTCAAAAGCAGGATAGCTTTTGCAATGTCATTCTTTCTCAGGTTGACAGTTTCATCCCGCCACATGCCTGACTTGTCTTTCCAGCTCCTTCTTAAGGATGCGGTCATAAAGCTAATCAGCCCGTCTTTTGTGTCTTTTTCATTCGCCCATATGGCGCCGCTGTAATTACCGCAGCGGTAATTCTTTATGGGCCTGTTAACCGGCCTTTCTGCCGCAACAGAACTCTTTTGCACGTCTGAAACACTGACTGTGTTTCCCTCTTCTTTTTTGTATGCCATAAATTACCTCCGTGTTCGAAAGCTTCGCTTTCGGACATCCGAAACGAAGTTTCGATATTTGCTATTCGCATTTTATTTCATGGCGGAGTGGGTTCGCCTTGTCCTATTTCGGTAGGCATTCGCAAACCCTTCGCGTCATGAAGTGTAAATCACAGCCTGTTTATAAATGCTGTGCGTACATGGCAAGTGGCAAGTGGTTGGATTAAAAGCTTGCTGAAAAAAAAGGCTTGTTTTTCCGCAGGATGCGAAAATGCGCAGGAAACCGCCGGAATTTTAAGCTCTTTTAACGGCATTTAATGGAGGATTTCCCATTGTGCCGGAAGGGGATTCTGGCTTGCGTCGTCAAATCTGTGGCGTGATCCTTGCGGGATTTGGCCTGCCTTTTGGGCTCTTTTGGCATACCGAAAGCTTTTTATATATGTCCTAACTGCTAAATAGTAACAAATAAGAGTCTAACCTATACTCTATAAAGAAGGAAGGGGGAATAGAAAATGACAAATGAAAATAAAGAGTTTGTATTCGTGGGAAACACGACATATGACCGCATAAACGATGAGCTTGAAACAAGCCAAGGCAAGCTAAGGGTAGGCCCTGTGCTTGACCCGCATTCAGGCGAATATAGACCAGATTGGCATGACAGGGTAGGCGTGTACGCAATGTGCAATGCAACCAGTGTTCCTGGAGAGGCACGGATTGACAAGGGCCTTGACGGCAGAAGGATTACGCTGGAAATGGCATTGAGAATAGCAACGCCGACAGTATTTGACCTCCTTGATTAAGAGAGAGCGCCAAGAACTCAGAAGAGACAAAATAAATGGAAGAGTTTAATGAGGGAAATAAAATGCAAGCAGACGAAGAGACATGGCAGGTCTACAGGAAGATTGCAGGAGACAGGCTCAGGATGGATGCAAGCAGCGAAGGGGTTGCACAAATGCATTCAATCCCGATAGATGAGCCTTCAGAGCTGTGGGATAAAGAAAAGCCCATGATAAGCATAAGCTGGCATTTCATTCCGTACAGGGTAAATTAGGAGGCAGATAAAATGATAAGGACATGGCTATTCGCAGCGGCGGCAGCATTGGGATATGCGGCGTTTGCAGGGGCTGACACAGATACAGTAATGTCTGTATGCACCCACCTTAGGCATACCCCAAACAGCGCATGCGGCCTTCAGGATATTATGCACGGGCTGGGGGCAGTGTCGATGGCAGGCGGCCTAACAGGGCTTGCCGGAAACGCAGCAGGGGGAGTTGTTGGCGCTGCAGCAGGAAAGCCGGCAGGGTTTGCCACAGAAGGGCTAGTCGACCTAATCGCGGGATACCTTGTTGTGCATTCCCACTGGTGGGCAGACAATGTCACATACATGCTGCGCTGACAAGAACATTTTTATAGGGGATAAGCATTATCAATACTCGTAGGGGCGCGAACCGGCTTCCGAAAGGAGGAAAGTCCGCCCATCAAAAAGATGCCATTGAAGGCTTCAAAGTTTTCACTGGCTGCTGGAAAAGGCGCTTCCGAAAGGAAGTTCCCGCACAGGGAAGTCAACAGCACAGAAACGCAACGGCTGTTATCGGCAATGAGCCCATGATGCCCTTGGTGACAGGGGCTAAAGGCGAGCAGCTTTAACAGATACGGTGGAACGGCTAGAACCGCCTGATGCAAGTCCAAACGGACGCTTAGTTGAATGCCGGCAAGTGGCTCCAAGTCATCCCTTGTGGAATGGCGCTAAAGGACACTTACAAAAGGCGGCTTATCCGCCCCTACGACCTTTTTATTTCCAATATATAACCGCGCCCTGAAAGCGGTTTCGGCTATAACGAGAATGCCTATTGTAAAAATTTGATTATCCCTGAAGGCAGATCTGCTATTTTAACACCCGCCTGTTTTAAAGCAAATATCTTTGAATCAGCGGTTCCTGTATTTCCTTCTATTATTGCTCCTGCATGGCCCATTTTTTTGTCTTTTGGAGTTGCCCTGCCTGCTATGTAGGCGACGACCTTTTTTGAGACATGATTCTTAATATACTCTGCTGCTTTTTCTTCCAGATTGCCCCCTATCTCTCCGATTAAAACTATTGCTTCTGTGTCAGGGTCATTTTCCGCCAATTTAAGCCCCTGAATAAAATCCATACCGATTACGGGATCCCCTCCTATTCCTATAACTATACTCTGGCCCTTGCCATTTGCAGTTAACTGGTTTACAATTTCATAAGCCAATGTTCCCGACCTTGAAATAACAGCGATATGCCCCCTCCTGAATATATGCGAAGGCATTATGCCTATCTTTGATTGTTCAGGAGAGATAATGCCTGAAGTATTCGGGCCGATTACCAATAATTTTTTTCCTTTCGCCATTTGCATTATTTCTATTGTATCCAGAACAGGTATGCCTTCAGTAATGATAACAATATTCAGGTTATTGCCCAGGGCTTCAAGCGCTGCTTTTTTGGCAAATTGCGCAGGAACAAAAAGTATGGAAAAATCCGCTTTGTGCTCTTTAATTGCGTCTTTCACAGAAGCGTACAATGGAACGCCTTCAATCTTCCCTGTCTTTGATGTTGAGACGGCTGCAATAATATTCGTGCCGTATTCTTTCATTAATCTTAAGTGAAACGAGCCCTGCTCTCCGACACCCTGCACAATAACCCCTGTATCCTTATTGATTAGCATTTTCAACTGCTCTTTTCGCGCCCTCCTCCATTGAATTATAAACTTCGATTTTGTTTTCAGCCAATAATGCTCCCGCCTCTTCCTCATTCGTGCCAATCATCCTCACAATAATAGGGATTAGGACATTATGCTTTGCCTTATAATTAACCAGGCCTTCTGCTATTTTATCGCAGCGCGTTATTCCGCCAAAAATATTAATAAAGAGAGCCGAAGGGGATTTTTTAAAAACAATGTCCAATGCTTTTTCCATTTTTTCAGCAGACGCCCCACCGCCCAAATCGAGAAAATTAGCGGTCTTTCCGCCAAAATAGCTAATCACATCCAGAGTTGCCATAACAAGCCCGGCGCCATTGCCTATTATGGCTATGTTCCCGTTAAGCTCAACGTAGCTTAATCCGCTGTTTTCAGCTTCCTGCTCTAATCTTGTCAATTTCTGCTTATATTCGGGATGTTTCACATTGTCATCAAGAATTATTTTGGAATCTGCCGCAATCAATTTACCCCCGGCAAAAGCTAAGGGATTAATTTCAACAAGCAGGGCATTGTAATCGCTCATAATCCTATACATTGCCTCTATAATTGTTACAAACCTTTTATCCGCAAATTCATTTAATTTTCTGTACGGAAGTTTCATGATATTTTTTACGCTTTCAACTTCAATTCCGCCTTCTTCTGAGAAAAGGATGACAATCTCTTTCTCTTCCTTGTCTATAGTTAAAGCCAGATAATACTCTTTTTCAATGCTTAATTTTTCTTCCACGAGCACTTCACTGCAGTATTTAAACAGCCGTTCAAGATTTTCCGTTGTGGCAGGCGCGATTAAACCGCCTTTTCCCCTTTTCCCGGACAGTACTTGGGCTTTTGCCAATTTTGAAGGGTCTGCCTGAATGCCGGTAATCACTTTTCCTTCAGGCACTGTAATGCCATACTCCCTGAATAATTTCTTGCCCTGGTACTCTTTTAATTTCATCAGCAATTCACTTTATCTGCCTGTTTATAATATTTATGGATAATTCGGTGGGTTATATGACATTTTGAACCGAATTATCTATATGTATTTTTGCAGTAAGGGAGAAGAGAATATCATTATACAAAACGGCCTTTACTCTTTTTGAGTTCATAATTTTCTCATGAACGTTAAAAATGCGGTGTGCCCGTACATATGGTGCGAAGGCCTCAGCCTGTTTTCATCAACAACCCATTCCCTCTCAAGAACTTCAATTGTTTTTGCAAACCCGAAGGCATGTTTTCTTGATTCCCTGATAAGCTGCTCAGTCTGGCTTATGTTTGGCAGGTAAGCTGCAAGGCACCCGCCGGGCTTAAGCGCTTTTTCAGCATGCCTTACTGCTTTCCACGGCTCAGGCAGGTCAAGCACAACCAAACCAACATTCTTCTCGCTTATTCCCTTGTAAACATCCCTTTTCCTGAACTCAATGTTTTTAGCACCAAAAAGCGAGGCATTCTTTTTTGCAATGCCGAAGAACCTTTCATCCCGCTCATAAGATACAACCTTTTTTGCAATCCTTGCCAGGGCTATTGCGAGAAGCCCGGAGCCGGAGCCGGCATCAACAGCAATGCTGTCTTTCTTTATTCCTGAATAAAAAGCAATTATTGCAACATCCTTCAGGAACGGCATTTGCGGCCCTCTTTCCATTGCCTTCATCAGGTCTGTAAAATTCGGCTCAAGCACCTGGAACTTCTGCCCTTTGCTTGTCTTTACAACAGACTTGCTTTTCCTTATGTCCTTTTCCCTGATAACGCCAAGGTGAGTATGCACGTCCCCCTTGTCCCAGAAGTATTCAAGGTCCTTCAGCCGGAGCATTTTTTTGACTGCCATTGCATTACCTTGTCGCGCATAAGTTATAAACCTTTTGCACTAGATAAATTCGCTTATGGCCTGCACCCACTCTTCGGGATCTTCCCGCTGCGATATGCCCTCTATTGAATAGATAACAACATTTCTTGCGCCGTTGCGAAGCAAAAATTCCATGTCTTTCCTGAGCTGTGACACATCCCTGTACTGCGGCTCTGCATTGAAGATGCCTTTTGAGATTAATCCTAATGTAAAATAAGTTTCCTTGGAATGCTTAAGCGCATGCCTCATAAACCCCCTGTAATACAGCCTGTAAAGCGGCCTTACTAGGGGATGTATTATGCTTGTGTAGAACATAAAGTTATAATTAAAGCGCGGGTTTCTGAAAAAGCCATACCTTTCAAGTATGAAGTCAGGCAGCGGGAATGTGGAAAGCATTATCCCATTCGTCTTCAATGCAGCCTCTATCTTGCCCCTAAGATAAGAATTGTTTTTTGCAATGCGGAAAGGATGTGCCATAACCCAGATTAAGGCATTAACCACTGTAAGCATCCTGAAATACCGATATGGAGGCTCGATATCTATCTTAAGCGAAGACCATTGTACGGCTCAAGCGAGTCTATATCTTTCCGGTCCAGAAACCCCGAAAACCAATAGCCCCTTTCAAGCGGGATTGTCGGCCATGCGCCCGCAAGAATAATATCCTTATGCGGCCGAAGCTTCCGCTTCCAGTCCCCAAATTCTCCCGCAGATTCAACAGCAATGTAGCATTTGGCCTTNNTTTTCGCTCTCCTGAATGGATGCATCAAAACCCAGAGCAGCGTGCTTACAACAGTAAGCATCCTGAAATACCTGTAAGGCGGCTCAATGTCCACCATCAGGGAGAGCCACTTGTATTGCTCAAGTTTATCAATCTCTTTCTGTTCGACAAAACCCGAGAACCAATAGCCCTTTTCAAGCGGAATCGTAGGGCATGCACCTGCTATTTCTATCCCGTGGTACTGCCTTAACTTTCCCTTCCAGTCCCTTAATTCCGCCGCGCTTTCAACAGAAATATAGCACTTTGCTTTCATGCCATTTGAAATAAACAAAGAATTAAGCTCTTTCCATTTTGCCCTGAGGGGGAATTCTGAAACAAAAATTATCTCGCTGAATTTGCCCATTTTTATCTTAATGCCAAGTTTTATATGGTTATACGTATTTTAATAGCTTACGCATACCGCTTTATGGTTTTTATCCATTCCTTATCCGAGAGCAATGCTTCCGCCCTGAACACAACTGCCTTTTTGGCGCCGTGCATCAGCAGGAAACGCATATCATTTTCAAGCTGCTTTTCAGATGAATAAACAGGCTCATCGCCAAATATTCCTGTATCAAGAAGCCCGACTGCAAAATAAGTGTCTTCATTGATTTTGAGTTTGCTCTTAATAACCCCTATATAGTATACTTTATAGAGCGGGCGCAGCCACGCCGGGAAA
>DUKS01000048.1 GCA_013329215.1 Nanobdellota archaeon
TAATTAGTTATTAGTTATTGGCTTACGGCCTAACAACTAATGGCTAAATACTAATAACCAAAAAGCAAAAACAATATAAACATCGCAGGGCAATATAACCATGGTGAATATCAACAAAAAAGGCGCAAGCCACGCGGACTGGGCAATCAGCCTGGGAATATTCCTGCTGTACATACTCTCTATGCTGATGATAATACAGCCAGGGGTGCAGCCTATATACAAGGAAGACCGGCTTTTGAAGATAGCAAAAGACAATTATATGGCAATGACTGAATACAGGTTTTACAAGATGCCTGTTGTAATAGACACTACGGGCATGGCTTTTGCCGGGCCGGGCAGCTATATGGTTACAATCAACGGCGATATGCCTTTTGCCGGGGATGAGAATACATATGCAATAACTGGCGCAGACGGCGTTCCGCTGGACAGGTTTTACATCTCGTTTGCTGTCGGGAAGATTTCGTTTGATGCTAACATTCTTGCAGGTAGGAACACGTTCTATGTGATAAGCAATTCAAGGGCGTTTGGTGACCCGCAGGCATATTCAAGGGCATCTCCTGCAGCAGCCACTGAAATAAGCAACAATGCCGCGCCGCTTGCGAATTTTACATCCCACTTTGGCACAACGGAAATCCTGGCCGGAGTTGATGAAGAGCCGTTAATGACTGATGTGAACACCGCGGGCGGAGTATTATGCGGGGATGATGACGCGCAATATGTTGCATTAAAAAGGCTGTGGGCATATCCGGCGGGAAAGGAGTTCACAACTTATTATACAACTACGGCAAGCCCGAGGTATACGGCTGCCGATGTTGTCGGCATCTGTGACCAAACAGAGCCTTATGAGCAGGCGAATGTCTTTGTTGAGGAGTGGGCAACAAGGCTGTTCCAAACAAGCGATGATCCTGCTGTTGGCGGCAGATACGGGAACACAATGCCGATACGCATGGGGGTTAAAGTATGGTAATAGGCAAACAAGGTTACATAAAGACGCTTGAAGCTGTTATTGCTATCGTGATTATACTTATATTTACTTTTGCAGTGACGCCAAAGCCGGAGCCTTCTTACGGCCTTCCGTCTTCTGTTGAGAATGCGCAGAACTACATAATGGAAGAGATTGGGCTGAACAATGAGCTGCGCACGCTGATAATGGATGCTGTCGTGGCAAACCCTGAAGACCCTGCTTATATTGAAATAGGTCAGATTGCGTCGGACAATATGCCTGCAGGATACGGGTATTCAATAGGCATATGCCTGCAGTCAGCCTGCGCCACAAACTCCACGCCCATTGCAGACGGCAGGTCGATTTATACTGCAGAATCCATGATATCTTCTGGCAATTCTTCTGACACAACTCCCCGCGTTGTAAGGCTCTGGATGTGGAGGCTGTAGGGATTCTTATGAAATACAGGATTGTTGATGACCTTACTTCTGATGTTATGTTTGAAGCATACGGGAAAGATTTGAAGGAAGTGTTTGAAAACTCTGCTTATGCGCTTTTTTCTGTTGTGTGCCAGGTTAAAAAAGTAAAGCCGCTGAAGGCGGTTAAGGTTGAAGTGAAGGCAGATAATGAATCAGAGCTGCTCTACAAGTGGCTGTCAATGCTTATTGCGCTGGTTGACACAAAGGCAATGTTCTTTTCAAAGTTTGATATTGTAAAAATAGATTCAAAGCACCTTACGGCGAAAGCCTACGGCGAGCCCGCAACCCCCTCCAAGGGCGAGACTGTTGTGAAAGCTGTCCTTTATTACGGTTTCAAATTGGAGAAAACACCTAAAGGATATGTTGCAAGGGTTGGCTGCGATATTTAGATTATCTTATACTTTGTGCTTATCAGGCCCCACTCTACTAATAAGAGGGCCAATGCAACTAAAAGCAAGTACAGTGAAACATCAACACTGACGGGTCTTTCTTTAAGCACTGCAATCTCTGAGAATGTTGCCATAAGGCTTGCCTCATCTGTCGGCCTGAAATATTGCCCGCCTGTTGAGGATGCAATAAGCTTCAGGCTGTCTTCATCAAGCTTGAATGAAGCCCCGATATCGGATATAACCCCCCCTTCTGATGTGCCTATGCCTATTGTGTGTATCATTACCTTCGAATCCGTAATATAGCTGAGCGCATCCTCAACGCTCACGCCTATGTTTGACTGGCCGTCAGATAATAATGCGACAACCTTTGGCTTGTCGCCCGCGAGCATGTTGGCGGATGTTATCATTGCAGTGCCCAGGTCAGTGCCGCCGAGCTTTTGTATCTCTATGCCCCTAACGCTTTCCTTCAGCTTTTCAAAATCATTCGTGGGAAGCGAGTGTATGTACGCGGCTCCTGAAAAGCTGACAAGCCCCACGTTAACAGATGAAGGCATGTTATCGAGGAATATCAGCATTGCGGTTTTTGTCGCCTCCAGCCGGTTTGGCTTGTAGTCCTCTGCAAGCATGCTGCTTGACGCATCTATTGCAAGAACAACATCATAATCCAGCGTAGAGCCTGTGTACCACACTTTGGTGCCTGTTGCAGCGCACACAAGCGCAACAACAGCTATTATCCTGATAAAAAGGAGCAAAACATTCTTTGCAACAACCCTTTCCCCGGTCACCCTCCTTATCGCCTCAAAGTTTGCAAACTTTAATGCCTGCTTCTTCCCGTGCTTCAGGCTGTAGAAGTGCACAAATATGAGTATGGGGATTATCCCTAGAAACAGCAGATACTGGGTTTTGATAAATTCTATTTCCATTAGCGCACCTTTCTTCTTCTCAGCTCAAAGAACCTTACAAGCGCATCATACAGCGGTTGGTCTGTCCCGAGCTTCATCACATCTACATTAGACTCCTTGAAGATATTTAAAAGTTCCCTATCCTGCCTTCTTGCTATTGCCTCGTATTTCTGCTTCAGCAGGGCTGAATGTATGAGCTGCCTTTCCCCTGTGTAGGGGTCTTCAACCATTACCTCCCCCACATCAGAAGGCAGTGTTGTGTCCCTGGGGTCCCGCACCATCATGCATATTGTGTCAAACTTGCTGCCCAGCAGCTTCAGCTTTCTCTGCCATGCAAGCCCCTTTGCGCCGTAAAAGTCAGATACTATTATTACAACGCTGTGCCTTTTTGTGATAAAGTTAAGCGCAAATTCCTCCACAGCTACAAGGTTATAGCCTCCGCCGTAAATAGTGGGATCCACTATAATCCTTGCCATGTTGTAAAACTGCTTTATGCCCTTTGCGGCCTTTTTGTAGTGCTTTACATTGTCTGAGAATGTGATAAGCCCAACCGAATCTCCTGCATTAAGTATTGTGTATGCAAGCGCAAGCACGAACTCCGCCGCGCACTCGTTCTTGAGCTTGTCCTGCGAGCCGAATACCATGCTTTCGCTTAGGTCAAGCACGAAGTAAACCTGCAGCTCCCTTATTTCCCTGTAAACTTTCACAAGCATCTGCTTTGACTTTACAGAGGCTTTCCAGTCAATCTTGCTTGCGTCAATGTCTGGCGTGTAGGGCTTGTACCCCTCAAACTCAAACCCCGCGCCGCGGAAAACGCTGATATATTCCCCGAGCGTCCTTGTCTGGGCTATTCTTTTTGTTATGGCCTCTATCTTTCTTATAATCTGCACTATGTCTACTTTCAGCTTTCGCTTTTCTTCAGCCCTGTTTTTTTCTGTTGCCACGTTTCAGCCCTGCCTACGGCACAGGCACTTTTGAAAGAATTTCCTTTATTATCGTGTCAGCTGTCACTTTTTCTGCTTCTGCCTCGTAAGTAAGGATAAGCCTGTGCCTCATTACATCATAAGCGACATCTTTTACATGCTGAGGCGTTACAAATCCCTTGCCCTCAATCATTGCCTGCGCCTTTGCGCCTATGTACATGCAGATCCCTGCCCTTGGGGAGCAGCCAAGCTCGATAAATTTCGCATGTTCGAGCTTGTATTTTGAGGCGTGCCTTGTTGCATCAACTATGCGTATGATGTACTTTTCAATCTCAGGGTCAAGGTACACTTCCTTTGCAAAGTCCTGCATTTGCACTATTTTCTGGGGTGTGAGCACCGGCTTCACGCCAAAATCCTCGAACTTATTAAGCGTTAGGTTTCGCCTTAGTATCACCTGCTCTTCATCAATGCTTGGGTATGGCATTAGAATCTTAAACAGGAACCTGTCGACCTGCGCTTCAGGCAGCCTGTAAACGCCCTCCTGCTCAAGCGGGTTCTGGGTTGCCATTACAAAGAACGGGTTTGGTAGGGGAAATGTTTCTTTTGCAATAGTGACCTGCCTTTCCTGCATTGCTTCAAGCAGGGCAGACTGTGTTTTTGGCGGTGTCCTGTTTATTTCATCTGCAAGAAGGAAGTTTGCAAATACCGGCCCCTTGAGCGTGACAAAGCCTTTTCCTTCAATATAACTCTGCAGCCCGACAATGTCAGTCGGCAGCAGGTCTACTGTGAACTGTATCCTGCTGAAGCTGCAGCCTGTAACTGTGGCCAGCGTCCTGACAAGCAGGGTTTTTGCAATGCCTGGGAGGCCTTCAACAAGTACATGGCTGTTGCATAACAATCCCCTCAAAAGCCCTGTAACAGCATGGTCCTGGCCGATGACAACCTTTTTGATTTCAGCCCTTACATCATTGAGAAGCTTATGGTATTCCTTGATCTTCTTTGGGTCTGCATTCACCATTCTTTCTCACTGATATAATGCCGTTTTAAGCTTTTAAACCTTTTGGCAACCGGCATGATGCGCATACCTCCTGCTTATCTACAGCCTTGTTGCGCTTCTTCTCTGGAAGTAATACACAAGCAGCAGTATTGAAATTATAAGCCCTATTGTTTCAAGCAATATTATTTTCCAGTTCTCCTGCAGGAAGTTCATGGACAGTATCTTTTCCTTGACTTCAGTTTCCCCTTTCTTGGCTGCGATGAAATCCTTGCATCCCTGGTTTGCCCTGTGTATCAGGTCAAGCCCTGTCTGGTAATCATACGTGCTCAGTTTTTTCTCTGCTTCTGATATAAGCTCTGAAAGCTCAAGGCATTCCGGGTTTTGCAGGAACAGGTCCCTTGTGAACTGTATCATTTCCTTAAGCTGCGCTTTAAGCACAGCATCCTTTTCCCTGACATCAACAACAATCTCCGCAAACCTTGCCAGGGCGGGGCTTTCTGAGTTGGCATCCAGCCTTATTGTGTACCTGTCAGGCGCCAGAAGCCCTATATCCACATCCAGGTTCACGAGTATGCTGTCCCCTATCTTGATTATTGGCCATGCTGTTTCATTCAGGTTTAGCCTTAACTCGCTCTGGTTTGATGATGCAACAAGCGTGATTGTGTTAAGGCTAAGCTGCCCTGTGTTTTTCAGGATTATAGGCACTATAGTCTTTGAAAGTGGCGTGAGGCTTATCAGCGACGGGACAAGTATTGTCATGTCCGCCACCTTTGTCTGCGTGGTGGTGGAGCTTGAGCTGGTGGTTTGCGTGACTGTCACGGGTGGAAGGACGGTTACCTGGTCAACATACAGGTTGAAATAGTTTGAGTCTGTGTTGTTTATGCCGTCGCTTGCAGAAACTCTTATAGACAAGACCCCGTACCAGCTCGTTGCAGGTGTGAATGAGATGTTGCTTCCTCCTTCATTTGCGAGCGTCATGTTCCTTAGGTTCGGGTCTTTTATTGTGATGTCGTCAAACACAGCTTCTGCATTTATCGAAAAGAATGCAATGCTTCCTGTGAAGCTGGCATTGCCTGCCGCCAGCGTGCTGTTGTATGCGAGCGACCAGTCGCTGCCGTTTGTTGAAGTGTATACCAAAGTCCTGTTGCCGCTGAGCGATGCCTTAAGCCAATAAGACGTGTTAAGGGACACTGCAAATGCAGTTGTGTTATAGCCCGCGGAAACAGCGCCTGCTGATATATAATCCAGTGATGTGGTGTTGTCTGTAGCATTGAAAAATGCCCTGTGGCCTGTGTGGCTGCAATTCCCGGACATGCTGAAGCAGACGCCTGCCGAGCCTGTGCCCAGCAGCTTTATCCTAGCTTTCGCCTCTGTTATATTGGCAAATGTAAGCAGGCGGTAGGATGCGGATTTTAACCCGGCAGTGTCGTTCTGCCTGAATGCGGGGTTGTTGGCGCTGTCGTTGAACAGGGACCATGTGCCTGTGAAATTCCATGCCGCCTCGTATTGGGCTAAGTTGGTGCTGTTGACAGATTCATTTACAGCATACCAGTACCAGGCATATGAAATATTCTGGCTGTCAAGGTCATAAAAGTAAGCGCTCAGATTCCTGCTGTTCTGCACATTGTTGTACCAGCCTGTGCCGCTTGGCATGGTGCTTATGTTTGGTATGACGTCGTACATCATGGGGGGTGCATTGACATCCGTCACGTTTACGTCTATAGCATACGTGTGGCTGCTTCCGGAGTCATTGACCTTAATGGTCATGTTATAATATCCTGCATCCAGGTATGAAGCAGTATAGTTCCATACATTTTTGCCAAATGTGCCGTCTGACTGCGTGCTGATGCCTGTTGCATTTAGTGTGCCGTTCCAGTACCATCTGTATGTAAATGCGTCGCTTTCTCCGTCTGCGCATGTTATCCCAAAAGGGCCTGTGTTCTCAGTTTCCCGCATTGAAAAGTTTGCGGTTTCTGTTTGCGGGTCAAATGTAATTGATTCAACTGTATTAACAAATGAGTAGCAATATGGAGCTGTGTTGCCCCTTGCGGTTACATTTATCACCTGCGAGTCCTGCACGCCGCTAGTGTCATTTACAGTCACATTAATCCAGTGCGTCGCGGTATCCAGCGGCGAATTCGGGGTCAGGGTGATTACGCCTGTTGTTGCGTTTATAGCAAACCACGAGAGCGTGCTGTTGCTCGAAAATGCAGGCGTGTCATTGTCTTCGTCTGTTGCATTTGCATCATACGTTGAATTTGTGCCTATCACAGGGCTTAGCTCTGCAATCGTGCCCAGGACAGGCGCATCGTTCACGTTTGTTACATTGAAATAAAGAGTATAGTTTACACTTGCGTTTATGTCGTCTGTTACATTCAGCAGCATGCTCCAGTTCCCGACCTGCGCCTGTAGCGGCGTAAAGCTTGCTGTTGTGTTTGCGCACCAGCCCCATGAGGGGTCGAAATCCGTTCTGAGGATGCTTGTGTTGAAGCTGAACCAGCTGTAATTTGTGTTAAACCGCAGCGTTGCGTTTGTGTCATTGTCGCATGCTATTATAATGCATGAGGAGAATGCAGCATCTTCTGCTGCTGTTTTTGTGGCGCAAAACGAGGCGGATGCATTCAGGAAGAACGGCGGTGCGTTGTGCTCGCTTACATTTATGAAGAATACCTGCGAATCGCCAAGCCCTGCAGAGTCATTAATGCTTATGTTAACCCAGTATGTGCCGTTTGAGTTTGCAGACGGGGTGAAAATGACATTAAACCCGACAAATCCACTTGTTGCATTGCTTGCAGTGACGGTCAGGTTTAAATCCAGGTTAAGCGGATTTCCTGCCGTCAGGTTGCTGCGCACGCTTATATTCTCAGTGCTTCCTGTTATGTTTAAATCCGCATCTGTCAAATTGAGGCTGAATGTGTAGGCAACCGCTTCCTGCGCGTCTGTGATGTTGTATATTATTCCCAAAACAGGAGCATCCTCTTCGTTATATACAGTGAAATTGAAAATGCTTGTATTGGCTGTGCCGTGGCTGTCTGTAACGTTTATCGCGACCCAGTGCGTGCCTACATTATTGTCTGTTGGGGTGAAATTTATCTCGCCTGTCGTTGAATTGATGTTAAAGAGCGTTGTGTTATCAGCGTAAGTTACTGTATCCCCTTCCGGCTCTGTGACGTTTGCAGAGATATTCAGGTAAAAAGAATATCCCTCTGTCATATTGTATGCCTGCCTTATATTAACATAGGGGTAGCTGTTTTCATACACTGTGAAATTGGCCACTATTGAGCTTTCCCGCGCCGTGGTATCGTTTACAGTAAAGTTTATCCAGTATGCCCCGGGTTCAAGCGGCGTGAATAATATTATGCCTGTTGACTTGTTTATGTCAAACAGGCTTGAGTTGTCAAAGTAGGCTATGGTTTCCCCGAATGATGTCAGCGAATCATTGTCAAAGCCTGAAAACTGGGCCCAGAATGAGACATTTGCCCATATTGTCTTGTTACTGATGTTTGTCCAGCCGGGGTAATCCGGGGTGTTGTTGACAGAGAAGTTCAGCAGCCGTGATGATATCAGCCCGTCGCTGTCTGTTACTGTTATGTTAATCCAGTGTGAATAAACCATTGTATCATTTGGCATGAAGCTTACATTGCATGTTGAGTTGCCGTTTGTTACAGCTGCGCCAGTGCAGTCGATGGAGAACCAGCTGCTGTAGTTTGAGCTGAATGTATGCGTTTCCCCGGCATCAATGTCTGTCGCATTAAGCCAGCAGGAGAACGGGACATCCTCTGCCAGCGCTGTTGAATTTACGCTGTCGCATGCGTATACAAGGCTGGGGGCGTCATTCAGGTCGTTTATTGTGAGCGTGAATGTTGAAGAGTTTGTTGCGGATGGGGAGCTTGGGTCTGTAACATTTATTTGTATGGCGTGCGTGCCAACATTGTCATTTGACGGGGTAAAGCTGATTGAGCCGTTTGCAGGATCAATCACGAAAAGGCTACCATTGTTTGCAAACGTGAGGTTACCTATGCCTGTGCCTGCCCCTCCTGTTATTGTGCCGTTTTCTTCATCGCTTGCATTAATGTAAAAGCTGCATAGCGTGCCCTGCGTGCATGTTTTTGAAAGGCTGCCTGTGAAACGAGGGTAGTCGTTTACGGCAGTTATTATATAGGGGATTGTTAAAGAGGCAGATGAAGCTCCTGCGCCGTCTGTTGCTGTAACAAATGCATTATAGCTTCCTGCCTGGCTGCTGTTTATGCATAGCACTGTTATTATGCCATTTGAACTAACAGAAAGGTTGCAAGTTGAAAATGTAGCGGATGTACTATTAATATTAAATGAGGAAAGCGGCAAATCGTTATCATCATCATCCGTAAAATTTACGCTTACATTATATGCGCAGGATGTATCTTCATTACAGGTTTGTATGCCGGGCCCTTCTCCAACGGGATATGTCTTGTAGGGCTCGCTATTTTTTATTTCAAAGTAATCTGTTGCGTTTAAAGTATCATATGTGCTGTTGCTGCAATTAACCTGAATCATAAACTGAGTTGAAGAAGTGCTCCGGTTATTGAATGAAGAATTAAATTCGTATAGCAGAGTGCTTGGGTTATAATTCATCTCTGAGAAGGTACTATATGTTCCGGTAAAATTAATGCGTATGCTGCAATTGCCTATGATAGGACCTACTGTATTATTTGAATAATTAGCATAGAATCTTACTGCATATTGTGAACCCGCTTTTCCCGGCAAACATAAGGTTGTTGGCGGGTCAAAAGAGCCGGTACAATTGCTTAGCCATGTAGAATTATCTATCCCGCCTGAGCCCTGATCCCACACAGTGAGATTGCTTGCCGCCCCAGAGCTGCTTCCCGACATTATCCCATATTCCGCATAAACAATCCCAAGAAGCAGTATTGCGAATATTGCGGTTATGATGCCAATCTTTTTCCATCTGCCGCTTTTGTCTATCCCGAGGTATTCATTTACAACCTTGTTGCCGACTCTTTTGCTGTTATACAGGTAGGGCCCGTATACCTTATTTCCCCTTCTAACAAAACGCTTGTGCACCATCCTCTTTTATTCCCCACATTAAGTGTAGTACAACAATAAAATAGGCTATAATCCTTATAAATCTATCTGTGAAGGGCTATCTTGTAGGCAGTAGCTATTGGTTAACGACTAAAGGCTACTGGCTAATTGCTAAAAGCCAATCGCTATTTCAGCTCTTTTATCTGGACCTGCGCCTTTTGCGCTTCAGGAAGCTTTGCATAAAGCTCTTTTGCTTGGCTGTACACTGCCTTTGCGGAATCATAGTCCTTTGCTTTTATCAGCTTGTATGATTTTGCAAGCAGCCTGTTCACTGCATATACGTCCCTGCCTGTTTTCAGCTTTGCCCTGACCCTGCTAATCCTTTCCAGGTTCACTTCCTTTACAACCCTTGCCATTGACAGCAGGAGTATTGAAAGCAAAAGCCAGAACGGCCAATACACGCTGAGGTTTGTCACAACCTGCTTTATTTCAACAGGAAGCTTTTTAACTTCAACAGGCGCGAGCACTTCCTTGCAGACAGGGCAGGGCCCGCCGCAGTCAATGCCTTCCTCCTCCTGGTTCGGTATGCCGTCATCGCATGTAGGGCAGGGCTTGCAGTAGTCCCCGCCGCAGTCAGGCAAAAGCTCATCCTGGTTTTTAATCCTGTCAAAGCATGTCGGGAATTCTGTGTAAATGCAGGACTGGCTTTCTGCAGGCTTTCCGGCTATAACCCTGCAGTTGTTCCTGTCTTCGCATAACCTTGTCTGGATATTTCCAGGCTGGCACCAGTCCCAGTCTGTGCATGCCCATCTGGGTTCGCAGAACTTGCCTGCCCCTCCTCCGCCTGCTCCGCCCGGAGTTGTGCCTGTATCCGGGGGCGGCGGCGGCCTGGCCGAAGCGCTTACTATCCAGGATTCTGAGTCATTTGCAATGCCGTCTGTAATTACAACCGTAACATTGAAGCTTCCTGCATTGGGCGGGCAGAACTTATAATCATCTGCTGTCTCATTTGCATAGCTCTGGTTATAGTACCATGATGTTGAAGGGGTTGTCCCGTCTGCATCCTCTTTTGTAATGCTGAAGTTTTGGCACTCGTCAGTATACAGCGCAATGGATTTCCCAAGCGGTGCATACGATGTTATGTTCGGCACATTGTTATACTGCACAACAGTGAAGCTTATCACTTCAGAGTCTTCTGTGTTGGCAGTGTCGTTTACTGTAATGTTTATTGAAAATGTTTCGTTCACCCACGACGTGTTTGTAATAAGGACAGAGAATGTGTAATTGCTGTACCCGCCGGTAGTGTTTATCCTGCCTGAGCTGTTAAGGAACCACGATTCGTTTGAGCGGAATGCAAGCGCTTCTCCTGCATCAGGATCGTATCCTTCCAGCGTTATGTTTAGCGTGACATTTATCTCCGCGGTTTTTGCGCCGACTGCCGAAAGGTTTGGCACGTCATTCACGCTTTGTATGCTAAACATCACATCCTGGTAATCAGAAAGCGAGCCCGGGTCCATGACAGTTATCCTTACTGTATGGTTGCCTACATCCGCATCATCAGGCGTAAAGTCTATAATGCCTGAGTCTTCACCTATTACGAACCTTGCATAGTTGTCATAAAATTTCAGCAGGTCGTTTTCAGGGTCCGATGTGTAGTTTGTTACATTTATCACATAATTCGTGCCTTCAATGAGAGTCTGGTTTGTCATGTTTATTGCAGGCGCATGGTTGGGCTGGTCAACAAGCAGAGAGAGCACCATTGTGTCATCAGGCTCATTGCACGCATTATTGCCGACTGTGAGAAGTATGCTGTAGCTGCCCATCTGCGATGAGTTTGCCGTGAAATTTATCACACCTGTTGTTATGTTTATGCCAAACAGCGTGGTGTTGTCTGTGAAATTAAGGTAAGGGTAATACGAGCTTTCGCCTGTGACATTTACATCGTATGAGAAAGGTATGCCGTACCTTGCTGTTAACGAAGTATTTGCTGTGAGATTGATGAACCAGTCTATGCACAGCTGGACATTTCCAGCCATTCCTTTGCCTGTAAGCTTTTCAAACGCGCCTGCATTGGTCTCATAAAAGACAGCGGTGTAAATAATGAAAAGGTTGATAGCTATAGCTATAAAGAGTCCTGTTATCAATGCCTTAGTGCTAAGATTCATCCTCTGTTTTCCTTAAAAACACCTCTATACATAGATGTTGGTTAAAACATATATAAACTTAACTTATGGCTTTTTACGACGGGTTTTTAAACAAATCTTTTGCTTTTAAACAAAGGCAGAACCATTCTGTCATTCGCTGCCGCTCATTCCAGACTTTTCTTCGCTGCCACTCGAAAAGTTTATATATTAAGGTATCATATAATATGTTACACAGGGTGACTTAGTTTACCTATGGGTACAGAGGCAAAAGAGAGGTTTGGATTAAAGCACATTCTCGCAGATGATGAGAGGCTCAGAAGGGCTCTCGCAGGCGAGGATGCGTTTGTAAGAGTACAGCTTGAAACAGAGATGGAGAAGCTAATTAGTAAGCTTGATTGGCGCGACACAGGCGCACTGCCTGCGGTGGTTTCATTTTCATCGGCCTATGAAGGCCATGAGTACCATCTCTGATTTAACTGGCTTTGTTTTTTTGGTTTGGATTTAACTAGATGGTTCTGTAGAAACTTTTGTAATTCATTAGCCTGCATTTATAGCAAATGCTTATTTTGTAAAGCAGGATTTAAAGTTCTCTGTAATCTTTTCCTGCTTGTATAGTAGAAGCCATAAGTCTTTAATAAAAATCATGATGACTTCTACTGATAACCAAAGCCATTGGCAAGGAGACTTCTGCTATTAGTCAAAGCCCTGACTTTTATTATTATTGCTTTGACTATATTTTCCGATTGCCTCATCAAAGCTTAGGCCGTGCTTTTTTGCAAAGTCCATGCTTATTACAAAGCTTTCGCCCTTGCTTTCCTTTATATTCTCCAAATGCACAAAGAACCAGCCAACATTGTCAAACCGCATTGCAACCCACGGCTCTGCGCCCAGCGATGCCGCGAATGCCCCCAACTGCTCAATGCCTTCTTTTGTGAAATAGTACCGCTCGCCCGCTATTGACTTGCATTCAACAGCAAGCAGCCTGTTTGCATTGCCTGCTATCAAATCAGACGCAGGCTTTTGGGTTGAGCCTGAGCCTGCTATCCTTGCGCATCCCCAGCCGCTGTCCCAGAACATATGGAATAACTCCCTTTCCGCCTTGCTCCCCTTTCTTTTCGTGCCTATGCGCGGCATATGCTGAATAAATCAAAGGAAGTATATTAACGTGTTGGTTGCGAAAAAAATACAAAAAGAAGGCGGCCCCCTTATCTTTTTAACAGCTTTACTATCCCCTGGTTTGCGTCTATTTCTATTTTGTCTCCGTCTTTAAAAAATTTTGTTGCGACCTTCGTGCCCACAACGCAGGGCTTTTTCATTTCCCGGGCTACAATTGCAGCATGGCATATTATGCCTCCTTCATCTGTGACAATGCCTGCTGCTTTTTTAAGTGCCGGTATAAAATCGGGCGTGGTCATCTCAGATATTATTATTTCCCCTTCTTTAACTTTAGAGATATCCTTTTTATAAAGCAGAAGCCTTGCTTTTCCGGTCACTTTCCCCAGATATGCTGGCATTCCTGTGATTATCTTCCTGTTTTTGCCAATCGTACTCTCTTCCAGAAACAGGCTGTTTTTATCAAGTTCGGTCTCAAGATTGTCTAATGTGATAAGCCTGCCGTTAAGAAATGCATAACCCTTTAATCTCTTTTTTAGCGCGCCAATCTCATCTTTTGTTAATTCCCTGTCATTTAATGCCAAAACTTCTTTAGGCAGGATAACATAAGCATATTTCTTATACTTTGGAAATTTAGCCTTAAAGAAATTTACAAAAATATCATCTATGCTGTCCGCATACTTTTGGCTTTCTTCTCTTATCTTCAAGGCGGCTTCTTTAATTTCTTCAGCAACTCCTTCAAGGCCCGGGACCATCATTACCATCCCCATCGGAGACCACCACCCCAGCCAGTTGCCGTAATATGCTTTAAACTCGTCGAGGCTCTCTAATTTCCTCTTCCCTTTAAAGTAAGGCAGTAACACATTGTAGTATTCATAAAACTTGTTCTTAATTTTATTGAAGTGCCTTGGGTTTTTGTTTATAGCTTTTGACACGTCTGAAAAAATATTGTCAAGTTCGGCCTGGTCATACCATGCGGAGATTTTGTTTGACTTGCCTTCTTTCATCAAAAGCAGGTTGTTTATATTCCTCCCCATAAGCTCCTCGCTTAATTTTAGGTTGTCATCGTTCCAAACAGAGCAATAAACCAGCGTATGCTCCCGTGAGAACACCTTGGACAGCTTGGTGCGGGCAATTTTTTTCCCGGCTAGGGTAGTAATGGGCCTGCTCTGAACAATATAGAACCTGCCTTTTTCTTTTGCCCATTCTATGTCACAGGGGAATCCATAGTGATTTTCAATTTTAACAATAAGCCTGGACAATTCAAGGATTTCTTTTTCCGGCAGGGCCTGCCGGGCGCCTTTTTCTCCCAGGTCTCTCCACTCATTGCCTCCCCTGTTATTTTTGTATAAGGCTCTTTTTTGCCTGTTTACATTGAGCTTTAGGATATTAGGCCCCTGTTTATCAACAATATAGCTGTCCGGAATTATTGAGCCCGAAACAATCGCTTCCCCCAAGCCAAAACCCGCTTCGATAATTATCTGGTTTTTATCTTGTGTTACAGGGTGCACGGAAAAAGCTATGCCTGATTCTTCGCTATCAACCATTTTCTGGACAACGACTGCAACGGAAATCCTGTCTTTGCTCATCTTTTGTTCAAACCTATAAAATATTGCCCTTGGATTAAACAGGGAAGCCCAGCATTTTCCTATATTGCAAAATAAAGTTTCTTCGGTTGTATTTAGAAAGCTTTCCAACTGCCCCGCCCATGCGGCTGCGGCCGAATCTTCTGATGTTGCGGAAGAACGGACAGCAACAAACTTAGAGCCGAGCTGTTTGAAAAAATTTAAAATCTCCTTTTTAATATCTTTAGGCATATCTTTAGACAAGATGAGGGCTTGGATTTTCTCAGAAGCATTCTCTATGGTATGGACTTCTTTGATGTCTACATTGTCCAAAGCTGCGTCAATTTCCTCATCCAAATTTGTTTCTTTAATGAACTTATCAAAAGCCCCGGAAAGTATAACATACCCCTCAGGGACTGGAATCCCCGCCCGGGTCATTTCCCCAAGCGAAGCCCCCTTGCCCCCGGCAAGTAGGGTGTCTGATTTGGAAATTTCCTTAAAACGTTTTACAAATTCCATACAGTATAATTAAAATTACAAGGCTTATTAACTTTTTGTTTGAAAGCCACTGCTTCACTTTGATAAGCCTAAGCAGAGCCTGGCCTTCTATGCCGCTGCCCTTTCCTTGCTTTTCCTTATAAGCACTTCTGCGGCAATTCCGGTAACAAGAAGCGCGATGCAGCTGGCCGCAATAATTCCCCATTCCTGCAGCCCGGGCGCAACAGTATCAAACACTTTTGAAAGCGGGGTATAGATAACTGCAAGCTGCAGTGCAAATGAAAGCAGGCAGGCTCCTGCAAGCCAGATGTTAAGCGAATATGCCCTGTATCCTATCCTTATGATGGCGGGCACGAGCAGTTCCAGCGCGACAAGCAGGGTAAATGCAAGCGTTTTTGATTCAAACCTGCTGTAAACAAGCAGCGTTATTGCTGTAACTATAATCGCAAGCGCTATGATTGAAGCTGCAACGCTTCCTGACACAATATGCTCTTTCGGGTTTCTGGGCTTTTTCTTCATTATGCCTTTTCCTGCGGAGTCAACGCCCATTGCCAGCGCTGGAAACGAGTCTGTTACAAGATTAATCCAGAGTATCTGTATTGCGATGAACGGCAGGGGCATGCCGAGCATTACTGCTATAAACACAATAAGCACTTCAGCAAGGTTGCATGACAAAAGGAATGCCGAGAACTTGCGGATGTTGTCATATATTGCCCTTCCTTCCTCTACAGCGCCCACTATCGTGGCAAAGTTGTCATTGACAAGCACCATGTCAGACGCTTCTTTTGCAACATCAGTGCCGGAGCCGACTGCAATGCCTATGTCTGCCTTTTTCAAAGCAGGCGCGTCATTTATCCCGTCTCCTGTCATTGCAACTATGTTGCCTGCCTTTTTCAGCGCAGTTATTATCCTGAGCTTGTGCTCGGGGCTGACCCTTGCGTATATGTTCACTTCTTTTGAAGCTGACAGAAGCTCTTTTTCATTCATCTTTTCAAGCTCTTCTCCTGAAACTGCTTTCCCCTTTATGCCAATCTCCCTTGCAATGGCTTCTGCTGTCAAAAGCTGGTCCCCTGTAATCATCACGACGCGGATGCCTGCATCTTCGCATTTAAGCAGCGCCTCCCTTGCTTCCATTCTCGGCGGGTCAATCATTGCCTGCAATCCGATGAATATCATCTCTTTCTCTGCACTGTCTTTTTGCGTCACAGGCTTGAACGCAAATGCAAGCACCCTCAGCGCATCTTTTGCAAAGCTTTCATTTATTTTCATAATCTCATTCTTTTCAACACGCGTTAACGGCCTTATCCTGCCCCTGTAAAGTGTTTTTGTGCATTTCTGCAGTATTGTTTCAGGCGAGCCTTTTGAAAATGCGGTTGTTGATTTCCCGTCCCTGTGCAGTGTTGTCATCATTTTCCTTTCAGAGCTGAAGGGTATCTCGTTTGTCCTCGGGAACTCTTTTTCAATGTCCTCTCTTCTCAGGCCGGATTTCATTGCGCTGACAATCAATGCAGCTTCGGTCGGGTCGCCTATTGCCGTTTGCCCCTGCAAGGCTGCGTTATTGCACAGCATGCCTGCCTTAAGGAGCATCTCAATCCCGTTTGGCTTTGATGAAAACGAGCCTTCGCCTGAATACCCTATGCCTCCCACATCGATAATCTCTGATGGGCAGTATATCTTCCTGACAGTCATCTCGTTCATTGTAAGCGTGCCTGTCTTGTCTGTGCAGATTACTGTTGTGCTTCCGAGTGTTTCAACTGACGGAAGCTTTCTGATTAACGCGTGCTTCTTTGCCATTTTCTGCACGCCTAATGCAAACGAGATTGTTGCAATCGCGGGAAGCCCTTCAGGCACTGCGGCAACAGCGAGCGCTATTGAGAACAATGCTGTCTCCAAGAAGTTGCCTCCCTTCAGGTAGGTTGCTATGAAAACAACTGCGCAGAGAAAGATAACGCCTATGCCTATCCATTTGCCGAGCTTTTCAAGCTGGGTGTTTAGCGGTATCTTCTTTTGCTCAGCTTCCTGCAGCATTCC
>DUKS01000055.1:0-6845 GCA_013329215.1 Nanobdellota archaeon
CAACTTTCGTGGATATTCCAGCCATGTGCACGCTTTCAATCACTTCATCAATGGGCTTGTATGCTGCGTCAGCTTCCTCTGCAAGCACATCTGTGTGCGTGCATTCAATGCATTCGCCTTTTGCCTCAAGCTGCTTTTTAATGTCTTTTCCGCTCATTGAGTGTATTGCAGAATGCCTTGACATAACTCTCCCTGCGCCGTGCACAGAGCTGCCAAATGATTTTTCCATTGCTTTTTCAGTGCCGACAAGCATGTAGGATGATGTTCCCATTGAGCCTGCAATCAATACAGGGACCCCGGGGAATGCCCTTGTAGCGCCCTTCCTGTGCAGAATCACGCTCTGCTTTTTGCCGTTGATTGTATGCTCTTCTACTTTTACAACATTATGGCAAAGCCCGTAGACAGTGTGCATATCCATTTCCTGCCATGTTTTGCCGAAAACTTTTTCAAAGCTTTCCCTTATCCATTGCGTCATAACAAGCCTGTTTGTGAACGAATAATTGACAGCGCCTTTCATTGCCTTAAAATAATCCTGCCCTTCCGGTGAATTAAAAGGAGCGCACGCAAGCTGCCTGTCAGGAAGCTTTATGCCGTATTTCTGGGCTGCTTTTTCATGGATTTCAAGATAATCAGTTGCAACCTGATGGCCAAGGCCCCTGCTTCCGCAGTGCAGCAGAATGCAGACCTGCCCCTGCTTTGTAATGCCCCACTTTTTTGCTGTTTTCGCATCATATATGTCAGACACTGCTTCAACTTCAAGGAAATGGTTTCCTGCGCCTAAAGTGCCGAGCTGCGCTTTTCCCCTGTCTTTTGCAAGCTGGGAAACTTTTGACGCATCCGCGCCTTCCATGCAGCCGTTTTCCTCTGTATTCTTCAGGTCTTCCTTTACTCCATAGCTGTTTGCAACAGCCCATTTGCAGCCTTTCACAAGCACTTCGTCAAGCTGCTCTTTTGTCAATCGCAATTTGCCCTTTGAGCCGACTCCGCAGGGGATGTTTTTGAAAAGTGTTGTTGTAAGCTCTTTCAGCTTTGGCTTTACTTCTTCAATTGTGAGATTAGTTCTTATGCTGTTGACGCCGCAGTTTGAGACAACAAAATTATTTGCAATAAAATTATGGTGCTCATCTTCAACATTAAAGTCATATACTGATTTACTGAATGGAATCTCTTCCTTGGATAGCATCTTGCTCCATACCTGCCCTGTTTTTCCCAGACCTTCTGTATTTTTGGCAATGAATTCATTGAATTTTTCAAACTTAAAAGCAATCCTTGGCTCTATCCTTAATTCCATCAAAGTTCTTTCCAAAAACCTTTCATTGACGTATTTTGATTGGAGCTGCTTGTATATATCAACATTTCTCATGCCTTTTTGCTTGAGCGCCAGCGCCTTTCTTATTGCACTTTCCCTTTCAATAATTATGTTATTCTTTGTTTTAAGATATTGGACTGCCGCGTTTGCAAGAAATCTTCTTTCTTTATTGTACTCAAAACCCACTTTTGACCACAGCTTAATCAGATTTTCATTTAATGAGGAAATCTGCAGCCTTAGTCTGTATGTTGTCCCGTGCTTGCCTTCATACTCTTTTCTTTCTTTTATCGATGAGTTTTCAATGCCGAATTCTTTTAGAAGAGAATTTATCTGCAATAGGAACTCTTTGCCGTTTTCTATGAACCTTTCTGCCTTATTCATTGAAAGAACAGGACCGTAGAAATTATAGCCGTGCTTTGTCACTGTTTTTGGAGAGCTGAGCTCCGCGCCGAAAAATGCGGCTAAGAATAATCTTTTCTGCCAAAGCGGCGCTTTCATCAGCCATTCAGGCAGCAGGAACTTTTTTTGGACCTTGTTTTCAGTCGGTAAGCCTAGTGCCTCAAGTAGCCCATACAATGAGTTTACATTGCACCTTACCACATTTTCAACAAAATCAAATTCAACCAATTCATAAGATGTTTTTATTTTATGGTGCCTTTTACGCGAAGACATTGAAGCGCTGTATCCACATTCAAGCATATCTGCCTTTACAGCTTCCAAATCTTCTGCATTCTTGCTGTATGCGCTTACAGAACCCCTGCCTTTTGAAAAATAGGCACAGCCATCGCCGAGCAGGAATCCCATCAGCTTGATAATATAAGGCAGTTTTGGGCTATTGTATGCCAAAGGAAGCAGCTTTCGCTTTTCTAGTTCTTTTACACTGTTTTTGTTTGCTATTGCTTCTTTATTGAGTATTACTTCATCTGTTGGCTCTTCATATTCAACGCCTTCAAAAGGGAATATTGAAACTTCATCCTTTTCGTTTAATTCTCCAAGCTTTTTCATCCCGTTTTTTGTAAAGAAAGGGTGTTCTTCGCTTGCTGTTATTTCCTCGCCTGTTTCGGTTTTCAGCTTATAAATCTTTTTATTTACCGGAAACTTCATGAAATATTTTATTCTTGTATCCTTTACTTTTGAAGTAGGGTTAAGGCATTTTATCCTGTCATCTGTGAATGTTTTTTCAAAATCTTTTATCTCTTTTCTGTATCCGAATTCGTGCAATATTTTTGAGTCTCCGGAAAGGCAGTTTATGTCAAAGCCGCACATGCCTGATGAAATGATGCCTGTTTCATAATCAAACGCAGATACAGCGCCCATCGGCAATCCGTAG
Organism: Nanobdellota archaeon; assembly: GCA_013329215.1. Lineage (GTDB taxonomy): Archaea > Nanobdellota > Nanobdellia > SCGC-AAA011-G17 > GW2011-AR17 > UBA9640 > UBA9640 sp9640u. The sequence goes on from DUKS01000055.1 coordinate 2,640, forward strand.
CCGAAATGCATGTCAGCAAGCCCAAGCACCGGCTCTATCACGCCCGGCATGCACGCAACATTGGTTAATTGCTGTATTGCCTCAACCTCCATCATGTCAATTATCTTCTTGTTTGCAATTATCTTTGCGTCAACATTCATGCCTTCCCTTGCTGTTTTCGGGATAAGCCATTCATAGTCGTTTATCTTCTGGAGCTTCTCTTTCATAGCGGAAAAGAGAGGAAAATCGTTTATATAGGTTTCGGAATGTTCGGGGGCCATGGGCTGCATATGCCTCAGGTGGGCTCGCGAATACTTCGTTCTCAAGATTTTGTCGCTCTTGCTCCGAAACCTATATAAACAATAACGAATTATTTATCTCAGAAGAAGAGGCTATAACAATGGGAAACTTTTTTACGGAACTGTTCAGCAAGCTGTCCGCGCTTTTCAGCAAGAAAAATGACATAAAGCTGGGCCTGTACGGCCCGCCAAACGCGGGAAAAAGCACTCTGGCAAACAGAATCTGCAAGGACTGGCTTGGCGAGGAGATGAGCACTGTAAGCGCAGTCCCGCATGAAACAAGGGAAGTTATTGTAAAAGAAAAGATAGAAGTAAAGTCAAAAGGCAAGTCACTGACATTCAACCTGGTGGACACGCCGGGCATTGCGACAAAAATAGATTATGAGGATTTCTTAAAATTCAAGATAAACAAGGATGATGCAAAAGAGCGCGCAAAGGAAGCCACAAAAGGCGTTATAGATGCAATCAAGTGGCTCGACAACATGGACGCGGTTGTGGTTGTCCTGGATTCAACAATCAATCCTTATTCGCAGGTTAACATCACAATCATAGGAAACCTTGCTGCAAGAAGCATTCCTGTAATGATAGCTGCAAACAAGACAGACCTGAAAAAATCAGACATAAAGGCAATAGAATCAGCATTCCCGCAATATCCGATTGTAGGCATATCAGCTGACAAGGGCGTTAACATGGAGGAGTTTTACGAAACGCTGTTCAAGGTGGTAAAGTAAAATGAACCTTACGCTGCAGTTTGTCCCATTTGAGGAAATCAACAGCCTCGCGCCTGAAAAAAGGATTAACAGGCTGCTGGACATTGTAAAGAAAGACAAGATAGTCTTATTGCAGGGCAGGCTGAAGCCGAGCGAAGAGGCATGGCTTATCCAGAAAACAATGGAGCATGTCAGCAAGGACTTTAAGGGCATTGAGCTCTGCACAATATACCCGGAATTAAAAGACCAAAAAGTGCTCAGCCAGATGAAAGGGCTTCTTGTAAAATTCCTGATGGGTGCAAGGGAAGGGCTCACTATTATAGGCCCTGCCAATGTCGTAAAAGAGATAAAGAGGGACCCGGGTAAGATTGAGCTTTTGACAAATATAAAAGCATAGCCGTTAGCCTTTAGCAAGTAGCCGTTAGCTACGAGCGACTGCCGAATAGCCAACAGCCAAGGACGAACATGCCACACCAATGCGTGAAATGCGGAAAACTGTATGAAGACGGCTCAAAAGAGCTTTTGGCAGGATGCTCTTCGTGCAGCGGAAAATTCTTCTTTTTTGTAAAGGAATCAAGCATACAAAAGGCAAAAGAGATAACAGAATCCCTGACGCTTGAAGAAAAAGAGCAGATGGAGAAGGATGTAATGGAGCTTGTCGGGGAAAATCTCAAGAACGATGAGCCTGTTATTCTTGACTTGGAGGCAATCAGGGTTGTAAAGCCCGGAAAATACGAGATTGACCTTATAGACTTGTTCAACGGCAGGCCGCTTGTCTACAAGCTCGCTGACGGCAAGTACATGATAGACATAGTAAGCACGCTTGGCGCAAAAGGAAAGAAGGCCGACGAAAAGCTCAGGAAACTGCCATCAGATTCTTATAACTGATATTTCTATGCACCATGCAAAAGGTTAAATAGCATTTGGCATACAATCTAAGCCTATGAATGTAGGCGGGCAGGCGGTCATTGAAGGCGTTATGATGAGAAAAGGCAATAAGATTGCCGTTGCAGTAAGAAAAGGCAGAAAGATTATTGTAAAGAAAGAAAAAATAAAGAGCATTACAGAAAAAAAGCCGTGGAACTTTCCCATTATACGCGGCGCCGTGGGGCTTTTTGAGACTCTTTCATTGGGCGTAAAAACCCTTAACTGGTCAGCTCAAATTGCAGTTGGTGAGGAAAATAAGAAAGAAAGCGCTTGGCCTTTTGCAATATCCATAGTTTTTGCAACAATCTTTGCATTGGTCATATTCAAGCTGATTCCGCTTGGGATTGCGCAGTTTTTTTCAGGCTTGGGGCTGGGCGGCAGGCTTTTGTTTAATATAATTGAGGGTATTTCAAAAGTAATTATCCTTATTGCCTATATCTGGGCAATCGGCAGGATGAAAGATGTAAAAATATTGTTCAGGTACCATGGCGCCGAGCATAAGGCTGTTAACTGCTACGAGGCAAACAAGCCGCTGACAGTAAACAACGCAATGAAATTCTCAACAATCCATCCTAGGTGCGGGACAAGTTTCATATTGTTTGTATTGTTAATAAGCATAATTGTGTATATCTTCGTGCCTATGAATTTTGGCTTTGCGTTAAAATATGTGATTAGGATTGCCCTTCTGCCGCTGATTGCAGGCATAGCCTACGAATTTCTTAAGATATCTGCAAAATATGGCAATAATGCTGTGATAAAGGCTGCTATGAAGCCGGGCATGATGCTGCAAAAGCTGACTACAGCAGAGCCGACTGAAAAGCAGATGGCGGTTGCATTGAAATCAATAAAGGCTGTTTTATAGAACTAATAAGGGGATCCGGGCCCGCCTAAAATCCCGTCCCTTACCCCCGCTCCAGAGGATATCGGCCTTTGCAGCATAATCATCTGAACGCTGCTTAGCCTGTCTGCGACCCGCCCCATTGTCTCTGCATATACCGGTGATATTGGCCGCGAGCCTTTTGCAAGCTCAATCCAGCCTAAAGTCTCATTAAGCAGGACTGCCCATTTTTTCCTGCTGTTAAATGCAGCCGTAACCTCAGCAATAGTTGATTTTGGCTCTGCAGCACAATCTCCGGCACTGCAGTATTGCCCTGCGGGGCACCTCTTCAAATCCCATTCTGCCGGCGTTCCGTCTGCGTTGCATTCAGTGCCTTCCCTTATGCTAAAATTGTTCAGCGGGTCGCATTGGTTGCAGTTTTGGGTGCCTGAAACACATTTTCCTTCATCGCAGTACTTTCCCTCGCCGCACGCTTTGTTCTCTTCCTTGAAGCCCTGGACCTCATTGAGTGATTCGCATGAATATTCATGTACGCGGTTCCTGTCAGCGCAGGTATCTTCATGCAAAACATATTCCCCGCTTGCTGTAACCCCTCTTACAGCCCCTGAAACATTCTCAAAGCTGCCTCCGTCCGAGTCTGTGCAGTAGGGCGGAATTCTGCAAACCCCGCCTTCACACCCTTCGGAGCATATAATCTCCCTGAACAGCCCCTGCCTTGATTCAGCAGAGCAGTAATATTCAACCAGTGTTTTGTCATCCCTGCAGTAATCGCTCCATGCGCCGAATTCCCTGCCCCCATCTTCTGTTGCGTATGTAGCTGTATAAAATCCAACTGTTGTGCCTTTTGTTGAAACTGTGGTGGATAGTGATTCTGCATTATCTTCTGTCATTATGTCGGAATCAAGGCAGTATTTGCCAGCCACGTCTGCGCCTGGCACCCTGCATGCTCCCTCCATGCAGCTTTTGTCTTCAGGGCAGACAACCATTCTTACGGCAGCAACATCATCCTCTGTGCATACTGCCTCATAAAGCCTTGTAACATCCCCGCGCTTTGCGCAGTAGTCAGTAGTTATTGTTTCAGCTCCATCAGTTGTAACAACGCTTACATGCGATGCTGTGTATATGCCGTCATCATCTTCGTCTTTATCATTATCGTTGCAACCGGCCTCTGCTTCTTCAGAGGCGGTATTTGTCACGCTTCCTCTCTCTGCGGCGTCTGTTTCAGCGTCGGCCATTGCATCTGCAGCCGCCCCTGTTCCCCTGCTGTTGAATACGACTGTTGCCGGGAGGCTCTCGTGGGTTTCTCCTGATGCAAGCAGGATTCTTGCTTCATCACCGCTATCAGGCATGATAAGCGTGTTTGAAGTGCGCGTTCCCACCATCAGGGTTCCGCTCTGCCTGCTTGAGAACTGGTATGCGCCTGATGTCTGCTCTATTGTGTAAGCCACACCAT
>DUKS01000055.1:6905-9982 GCA_013329215.1 Nanobdellota archaeon
TATTGTGTAAGCCACACCATTTAATGTGAAAGAATTGCCGTCATATTCCTCTAATCCGTCTGCACTGTTAAAATAAACACCTTCAAATCCGCTTTCGCTTGCAAATACAATCTTGTTTGTTCTTGTTTCTCCGGAAGACAGCATTATCCTGATGCTGGCTGTGGGGGTTGTAAGGCTGAAAGCAGGGACCTCATCTGCGCCCGCGGCGGTAGAGGCATCGCTTAAGTCAACATCGCCGTATCTTAGCGTGGCTCCAATCTGCGTTACCGCACCCGAATCACCGAAAGTGCCTGGCGCTGCGGCAAAATTAGAGAATACTATGATTGCAAATAGCAGGATGGCAGTTTTTGCCATATTTAAGGATTTCATTGGCATGCACCTGTCATTGTGCATCTCTTTCCCAGACCGCAGTCAGTGTCTGTCCTGCAAGTGCTGCATATTTTACGGGTTCCTTCCTGTTTGCAGTAGCTGCTTCCGCATTCATTGCTTTTGCTGCATATTTGGCCGTTGCATTTCGGGAAATCTGTCCTTACACTACCCGTAATCTGCATTTGGTCATTGCACTGTTCTGTTCCTATTTTTGGCGTTACCCTCAAGCGCCTGTAATCATCATATTTTGCTGTGCTGTACAGTATTTTTTGTGTGTACGCTCTGCCTGCCGCCAGCAGTGGAATATCCTGCCTGACGCCGATTGACCCGTCCAGCTCATATAGCCTTAAAGCAAATGAAGGAATATCTGCACTTCCTGCGTTCCTTAGCGTAATGTTTACGAACGCACCGCTCGCTTCCAATGCTTTGCTTGCACCGCTTGTGCCACGGCATACAGATACGATGTTAAAGCTTAATGATGAGCATACGGCCGGCGCAGCCGGCGGTGTTACGTCAGGGCCTGTTTCTTCATCTGGTGGGGGGGGCGCCACAGTATCTGCATCCTGCCTTTTGCAAAGCTCACTTTCGCATTCTGCATTCCTGCTGCATGTATCTCCGATATCTTTCTTGCCTGGCGGAATCGCACATATGCCAAAGGCAAGATTGCAATACGCGCTTACGCATTGGGCATTTGCCGTGCATGCTTCGCCATTGAATTTTAATTCTCTTCTTGGCACGCATATGCGCACCATGCCATTGCAGTATCCGCTTGTGCATTGGGCATTTGCCGTGCATGCTTGCCCGTTGGATTTCGTCCTTGTGGGAGCAACGCATTTCATTGCTTCTTCCGAAGCAGCAGCCCCCATAAATTCTCCAACAGTGCACACGTCATCCTTCTTAACCCTGCATTTGCCTGTTACACATTTTACTGCACCGCTCGTGCCGCATTGTGCATCAGTAGTGCATGATTTTAGTGCAGATGCGCTGCCGATTGTAGCAGATGGGTATTTTGAGCATATTGCTGTTTCAAGGTTTGAGAGGTTATTGTACTGTGCTTCCAGAACAGGCCAATATCCAGGTGGATATTCAGCTCTTGTCCGGTCACTTGGGTCCCTGCCTGCTGCTTCGTCTCGGTCTGCAGTTGCTTTTCCTGTCACTTTGACTGTGCTTGTAAACCCGAATAAATCCCGGACCCTGCCTATAAATCCCCTGCTTCCAGCTATTGGCGGAGGCACCACAGGGCTGGCTTCCCTTGCTTCAGCGCCGGCCTGCATCCTGCCTGCCTTCTCTTTCCATTCTCTTGCCTGTTCAGGCGCTATTATGCTGTTTGTTTCAAGAATATTTGTGATTGTTTCAAACCTTATCCCCAGGCATTCTGCCTTTAGCTCAATATCATCTGTTTCTTCATAGCAGTCGGGCCTTCTGCTCATTGCAATCAGCTCTGCCATTGATGCAACAAACTCATCCTCAACAACCCGCCTTTCCATAGCTTCCAGTTGCGGCTGCACCGCTTCAAGCTCTGTTCTTGCCTGTCTCTGCGCTTCCAGCGTCATTGTTTCAGGCACAATGGCCTGTATTGCTGCCGGCTTTTCTTCTTCCGTATTAGCGCATTTCTTGCCAAATATGAAGCCATTGCATTGCATGCCTGTTCCGCAGTCTTCATCTTTGCTGCATGAGTCTCCCTCTTTCTTCTTTTGTGCTTCTGCAGTAGCCGGCGCTTCGCATCTGCATTCGCCGTAGCCTGTTTCACATTCAGTTCTGCAGCCCTCGCTGCCTGAGCATAATTCTCCTATTGCTTTTGTGCCTGCTGCTCCCGTGACATCCGCGGCACCGCTTCCTGATGGCGTACATTCCAGCCTGCATGTTTCAGTGCATGCTGATTCGCAGCTTCCGACTGTGCCCCTTCCTGCATTTGTCAGCGCATCTCTTCCGGAAGCTGTTGAGCCTGTGCCTGCATTCGCGGCCCTGCTTACGCAGACTTTTCTTGCCGCATCGCATGAGAGGCCTGCTGCGCACGGCGCAGTCGCCGAGCATGTTTGGCCCGCTGTCCTTGCTGCAGGCGGTGTTATTGCCACTGCCGGCAATTTTGGCGCTGTGATTGTTATTGCTTTTCCTGTTGGTATTGTGATTCTTAAGTCCCCGCCTGATATTGCTCCTGAAGCAGGCGCAACAGCCGCAGCGCACCTTCTCACTCTTGCTGCCCCCAATGTAACCATGCTTGCGCAATTATTGCTGCTACAGTCTGCATTTTCATTGCATATTCCGCCTGTTGCCTGCAGAGGCGCACAAGTTCCCTCATTTACCCTTGGGATTATGCATACTTTCCCGGTGCCACACTGGCTGTTTAAAGTGCATGGGACGCATGTGCCTCTTCTAGTTGAAGGCATAGCAGAAGAGGAAACTATCCTGCAATATCCTATTGTGCAGTCCTCATTTGAAGTGCATGAATCAGTGCTTCCTGCCGGAGGCGGGGTTTGCTGCCCTGACGGTGTGCATGCCGCCCTGCACCTTGCGAGGCATGCTGATTCGCAGCTTCCGGCTGTGCCCCTTCCTGCATTTGTCAGCGCATCTCTTCCGGAAGCTGTTGAGCCTGTGCCTGCATTCGCGGCCCTGCTTACGCAGACTTTTCTTGCCGCATCGCATGAGAGGCCTGCTGCGCACGGCGCAGTTGCCGAGCATGTTTGCCCCGCTGTCCTTGCTGCAGGCGG
>DUKS01000037.1:0-8571 GCA_013329215.1 Nanobdellota archaeon
TGACGAGGGGGCTTTCCACATACTATAGAGACCCCCGAATAGCCCTTATTTTGCATTAACGCTGGCTATAATGCCAAAATCAGGCATTCCAGGGCTCTCCAAGACACTTTGGATATATTATTCAAACGTCTCTATAAAATCGCATGGAAATAGGAAACACTTATATAGGCTCCTAACCAATATAATGGCTTATGCCTGAAAACAAGCCAAATGAAGAAAGAGTACTGCTGCCTGCCCCAAAAGAGCCTGAAAAAGCAAAGGAAGCCGCAAAAGTCCCGGAAAGGATAGAAAAGGTATTTGCAGGAATTGACAAGAATTTCACAAAACATATTGCAAAAGTCCAGGAATTTCTAAAACAATCCAGCGTGTCAGCTGAAAAAGAGGGGATTATAGAAACAGCGCTTATGGTAAAAGGGATGATAGAGTCGATAGGCGGGAAAGCCACATTTCACGGCTCTGATGATTTTCCGATTGTCTTCGGGCAGCTGGATCTTGGAAAGCCAAAAACACTCCTTATTTACGGGATGTATGATGTCCAGCCTGCTGACGAAAAAACATGGAAAAGCCCGCCATTTTCAGCTGAGATAAGGGAAACATCACAGCATGGCAAATGTATCTTTGCCCGCGGCGCCGTGAACTCAAAAGGTTCCTTGGCTTCATTGTTTAACGCATTAAAAGAAATGAAAGCAAATGACGATATTCCTGTCAATCTTAAGTTCACAATTGAAGGAGAGGAAGAGCTCGGAAGCCCGCATTTCGCAGCTTTTGTTGAGAAGCACAAGGAAGAGCTAAGGGCGGATGCGTGCGTTGACTTTGACTTTGCGCAGGACACTGACCAGAAAGTCACAATGCAGCTTGGCGTAAAAGGCATAATCACGTTTGACATTGTCTGCAAGGGCGGAAGAGTTGGCGGGCCTGCTGAGAAGGAAGTGCATAGCTCTGACAGCGCATGGATTTCATCTCCAGCCTGGAGAATGGTGCAGTTTTTGTCAACGCTTGTTGATAAGAAGGAAAAAGTGCTGATTGACGGGTTTTACGACAATGTTATTCCCCCATCAAAGGAAGACATGGAGCTTTTGGATAAGCTGGCAAAGACATTTGACGAGAACATGATTTTAAGGGAAGTAAAGAGCCTGAGGTTCAAGTATGACTCGCACGGCGCTGATTTGCTGCAGAAATACCTGTATTTGCCTACTTTGAACATAACAGGGGTTTCTTCAGGCTATACAGGGCCCGGGCAAAAGTCTGTTTTGCCTTCAAAGGCAAGGGCTAAGATGGAAATAAGGCTTGTCCCTAACCAGAAGCATGAGGAAATCCTTGAGAAATTCAGGAAGCATATTGCAAAGCATGGGTTTGATGAAATTGAGATGGAAGACATTTTCGCATACCCCTGGAGCAAGACGCCTGTAAGTTCGAGAATAGTCCATGAAATGATAGACGCATACAGGATACTGGGCCGCGAACCCGAAATATGGCCGCTCGGCGCCTGGTCTGCTCCTTACTATGTATTTTCGAATCTGCTAAATTTGCCTTTTGTCAGGGGAGGGCTCGGCTCAGGCGACGGCGAGCACAGTGCAAATGAATTCTGCACAATTGAAGGAATAAAGGACTTTGAGAAGTTTGTGGTAGTGTTCCTGAATGAGTTTGCAGGAAAGAAGTAGTTAACGATATCTTAATAAGGAAATTCTATTTAAGATGTCTTATGAAAAGTAAAAATATAGAGATAGACCTGTTTTTAACAGCGATAGAAGAAAGTTTTAAGCACATGGATGTAAGGACAAACTGGCCTTTGAACGGCGCACAGATTGATGCTTATTTTGATATCGATGAAGCATTGGATATGTATTATCGGCTGAACAAGCTGAAAGAAACGAAGAGTATAGCAGAGATAGCAGACATAATGCCTTAACTGATTTAGACAAGGTCAGGAAAGGCATAGAGATTGCCTATTATCTTTTTAAGGACTTAAGAGAAAAGATGGGCGATGACTGGAGACCGCCAAAAGAGATAGAAAAGACAATACAGGAATTTGGGGACAAATTCCTCAAACAATTTTCTTACAAGGAGAAAAAGGCACCGGATATATCCCATTGGAAGAAAATTCTTGATCCAAGAGACGATTATTATTAGGATTTATGCCGGAGGCCCGCCTTCTATCCGTATTATATAACAGAAACCCTTAAATATATGATAGTTCATATAATATTATATGAAAAATACTATAATCAAAAAAAGCAACCTGGAAATACTAAACTTGTTCAGAAAAAACATCTTCCTGAGCAAGACAATAAGGGAAATTGCATTAATGGCAAAAAAGGATTATCCCACTGTTTATAATGCAGTCAAAGAGCTGGAAGAAACAGGAATACTGCAAACCAAAACAGCAGGGCATGCAAAGCTATGCACTATTTCCCTTACAAATAACGCAGTTTCTATCCTGTCTTTTCTTGATGAGCAGGAAGCGCTTTCCAAAGCATTGCCAAACACTGATAAAATAATGGAATTTAAGGAGTTTGAAGATGATATCCTGCTTATAACAGGAAGCTATGCAAAAAGCAGCCAAACAAGGCAGTCAGACATGGATTTAGTGGTTATTGCAAAAGACAAGGCTTTTGAGAAACAGAAGCTATTGGAAAGCCTTACTGCCTTATTCCTGCCTAAAATACACCCCATGGTCATAACATATACAGATTTCATTGATATGCTGCTTGAAAAGAAAGCAAGCTTTGGAAAGGAAATATTTAATAACAGGCTGTTGCTAAGAAATGCATCAAGATACTACCTGCTTTTAAAGGAGGCGACGGAAAATGGCTTCAGAGGCTGAGCTTTATGCAATAAGGGCGGAAGACGAGTTTCTTCTCGCCGAGAAAGATATGCTGATTTCAACAGATGCAAAAGTAAAGGCTGAATTAGGCATTCCAATAGGCAAAACCTTTTTCTATTCCGTAATATCACATGCATATTATTCCATATTCTACTGCGCAAAAGCATACCTGTTCAGCAAAGGTATTAAAACATCCCCTCCTGAAGAGCACAAGAAGACATTTAATGCATTCAAAAAATTTGTTGATATTGGCGTGCTTGAGGCAGAGCTTTTAAAAATCTATGAAGATGCAGCTATTAAAGCAGATGCGCTGCTTGGCATATTCAAAAGAGAAAAGAAAAAGAGAGGCATGTTTACATACAACCTCAAATCAGAAGCCAATATTCCCTATGCAAAAGAGTCCATAGAGAATGCAAGAAAGTTTGTTGCAAATGTTAAGGCATTGCTATAATTCATGCCGGAGGCGGGCTTTCTATATAAGATATTTCCCTTTCTTCATTATCAGCTTTCCGTCAACGTAAATATCCGGCTTTAAGACAACCATGTCAATGTGCCTGTTGCTTTTCCATTCGGCGCCTGTATCATTGCCGTAAGGGTCGCCGAAAGCCAGGTGAAATGAAGGAAACTTCTCGTCCTGCAGGAGATTGCCGATAATCCTTTCAAGGCAGAGATTTGTGCCCAATGCAACCTCGCCAACCCTTGATGCAAACCTGTCGCCTGTTAGAAGATAATGCCTTATATCAGCTGCTATTGCCTTGTTTTTGCATGAAATGCTGCCTATGACAGCCCTGCAGTTCTCTATCCTTATTGCAAGCGGTGTTTTTGTTATAACGCCGTACTTTGCATCGTATATATCGCCCAAAACACCGTCAACTATCAGCGTGCCATGCATCTCTTCGGGGCAGGTAAAGGCTTCCCCTTCAGGATAATTATCGTCCTTGACGCCCTCTTTCAAAACCCCGTTGCAGCTGAACCACCTGTATTTTCCGCATTTTATTGTCAGGTCAGTTCCCAATGCGGTTGTAACGCGTATTTCCCTGCAGCCCTTCACAAGATTGTAAACCCGGTCTGTAAATTCCGCGACTTTTCTGAAATCAGAGTTAAGCCCTGTTTCAACAGCTTCCCTGTTAATGCCTGTCATTGATGCAAACCTAATCGGATATTTCCTGATTGCAGTGTATAGAGGGTCCCTTAGAAATTCCAGCTCATTTTCCCGCTCTGTTGCGCACAGCGTGCCTGCATTTGCAGTTTTCAGTGCGCCAAGCAGGGCATCATTAAAGCGGGCAGGCCTTTTGCCAAAATCCTCCAAAAGAAAAACAACAGGCCTTGCTTTCAGCTTCAGGCAGGCTTCTTTCAATGCGTCTGAGAAGAATCTGTTATTGTTGTCGCAAATAACAACGAACGTTTCCCCGGCTTTCAGGTTAAAGCCGTTCCTAAGCACGTTAAGCGCAGCCTTCTGGACAAGATTCATGAAGAAGAGGTAGGAAACCAAAGTATAAAAACATATTGTTACCTTCCGAACAGGCACGGCCTCCACGGCACTCTTTCTTCAAAGAGATGCGAGCCAAAGACGCACGGATAACATTCCAGCTTCTGCACTTCCAGAATTTTCAAGCATATCTTCTTCTCCTTTGCCTGTAAAGCGGGGCAAGTTCCCTTATGCCCTGCATCTCCGCCTCATTTAGGATGCACCTTGCCGCAACATTTTCCCCATCCAGCCGCTCCAATGTGACATTAAAGCGGTATATGCATGCACGAATGCCTTTTCTTGACAGGGAAGCCGCATGCTTCGCATTCAGCCCGCATTCCGCAGCATGTATTTTTGCTGAAAGCCGCTTATAGCTTTCGGTTTGCAGGTATTGCACAGTCCTATCATGCCCGACAACTGAGAACTTTTCTTCAGGGGAATTTGCAGGGTAATATGAAATTGCATGTATGCCCCCAACAGGGCTTCCGGCAGAAACAAACGCAGGCAGCGCTATTGCCAGCTCGCCCCACCTCTCTATCAGTTCAACAGCATCTGAAAGCTCGCTGCCAGAGAGATGGAACGGATTTTCCCTAAGCCCGCCGGTTCGGGTCTTTTCAATAAATACACCTTCTTTTTCCAGCCTTGCCTCAAGATAGCTTCCAGTGTGTTCAACTGTTTCTGAGATAAGCCGCGCGCCCCTGTAGTTCTCTGATATTTTTTTCAGCATTTTTTCCTCCTTCAGAAACCGGGGTTTGGCGGTAGCGGGAACTTTTCTATGCCCACGTTTATGCCATAGTCCAGAATCAAATCAGCATATTGCCTGAGCAGCCCTTCCACAAGCTCAACAGGAGCGGCAGTGCCTCTTGCGCCGTGCACCTTTACCCAGAGTATCCTATCTGCATGGCCCGGAACAATTATGCCGCCGCCAAGAATCCTTCCTTCAAGCCCTTCCCTTTTTTGCACTTCTGCAGCTATCTGCTCGTCTTCAAGCTGTGCATCGGATTGGTATCGAATGCTGCCATGCAAACTGCCATGCTCCGGAATGCCCATATAAGCCCTCAGTTTCGGCCCTTCCCCTGTCTGGAGCACCACATACTTCCAGCGCTCGTCCGCCAATGGTATAATTACATCCTTGTTTGCCATTTTATTTTCCTCCTGCGCTTCCGCGCAGATATCTTATTGATATTCTTATTTAAATAATCTTTTGATAAAAATATTCTTATTGGAATAAAGAGGCAAGGGAATAAAGAGGCAAGCAACAGTAACACTTATATTCAAAGATGCATTTTATTTGCATATGAAAATAAAGAAGCTTGCGGGAAACAAAATAAGGAATACCATAAGCCCTGACTTCGGGGTTGTGGACACGCCTGAAAAAAGCCCTTACGTGCCAAAAGGGGAAGTCTGGTTTGACAAGGCGTACAAAAAAGAATACGGGTATTTCATGAAAATGCACAAGCTTGAGTCAAAGCTGATGAAAAAAGGCGTTAAATTTTCAAAAGTAAAGGAGATTATAAGAAAAACATTTGTAAAGAAAGCAAAAATCATCCCGAATTTCACGATAAAAACAGAAAAGAAAGGCGGCTTTTTTGTAAGGCATGTGAGGGGTGAGATTGTAAGAAGACATATTGACCCAAAGTTTCTTCTTGGCGGGCACGGCTATGTTTATGATTATATACCCAAAAATGAAATCTGGCTCGACAATACTCAGGGAAAAAAAGAGATGAAATACACATTAGTGCACGAGCTTTATGAGCTGGAGCTTATCAAGAAAGGAATGGACTACAACTCAGCGCATGATTTTGCACTGGCTGCTGAAAAGCATGAGCGAAGGAAAGACGGCGCTGTTTATCTTGACGACTAGGCCTTTTCAAATATAAAAACCATGTATGAAAGCTCGCCTATTGTTATCTGCCTTTCTTCTGTTATTTTAAATTTTTCAGCATACTTTTTCACCAGTTCGGGCTTTCTTGCAGCAATTACAATTTTCCCTTTCTTTTTCAGTATGTATTCAGCCTGGTAAAAGAACTCTTTTGCCATCTTTTCAATCTCCCTGTCCTCATGCATTGAAGGAAAAGCTGTTATTATGTTATCAACAGAGGATTTACCAAACTTTGTGTCCAGCCAGTCCAGATCTGTCCTGCTGAACGTGATTTGCTTGTTCACCGAAGCGAGCTTCGCGTTTATCTCTGCGCTTCTCACGTTTGGCATCAGGGGGTCATAAGCATAGGCTTTCAGCTCGCCTTTTTTTATTTTCTTGTCAACTGCCGCTATTTTTCCGTCATTTGAGAAGAATCCCCGGGGGATGTTTCCGGCGTACAATGCAGCCTCTATCGCAACAACCCCGTCCTTGCAGAAAGGGTCAAGAAGCGATTCGCTCTTTTTCCAGCCTGAAATCCTAATCATTGCGTATGCAACGCACGCGTTAACAGACTGCGGGTTTGCCTTGACGCGGTAGTCCCGCTTCTGCAGCTCTTTCCTTGTCAGCAGGATTCCGATAATGCAGTCATAATCAACTATATCCGCGTAGATGACTGTATCCGGGTTCTCAAGGTCCACTTTGCCGTTAACAGCATTTCCAACCAGCACCTCAACCTCATGCGAATCAAACGCATGAACGCCGCGCCTTGAGCATTTTGCAGCGAATGTGCCCTGCACATTGAACTTGATTTTATTCAGCTCCTTTTCAATATCTTCCACTGTCTTAAACCTGAATTTTGAAAGAAGCAGGCAGACGCGCGTGACGCTTCTTGCAACATAGATTAATTCATTTATTGCTTTCTCACTGCATTCAAACAAAAGGCGGCCGGGCAGGATTTGCTTTGCCTTTGCTTTTGTTAATTCCTCAATCTCCTTAATTGCAATGTCCTCAATGCCGAGGACTGTATGTGCTATATATTCCATACGAGAATGGAGTAATCAAAGCTTTATAAACGCAACGCCTTTCATGCCTGCGCTTAACAGCTTCTCTGCCTTTGCAGAAAGCTCTTTACCGACAAGTATTACAGGCAGCTTGTGCTGCACCCCGACAGAATACGCAACTGTAATGTCGTCATCGCTGAGCTTCTTTTTCTTTTTTGCAATGGCCATGTAAGACAGCTTCCCGACATTTGATTCAACCCTAACAACAAAGCCGTACTCGTTCTTTTTCATTTCAATCTCTTCCATGACTTCAAGCCCTTTCTGCTGCAGGAATGACAATAACTCATTCTTGTATGCGTCAACCTTTTCTTTTTTTGGCTTCTTGCTCACTGGCGTTCGCAGCTTCCCTTCGCACGGCTCGGAAAGCCTCGCCTTTGGCTTTTCTTCCGCAGGCTGCAATATTTTTTGGTCTTCCTCCTGCGTTTCGTCATGCGTTTTCCGCGGGTCTTCAATATCCGGCTTCTTTGGGGCAATAGGCTCAGGCTCCGGCTCAATAAGCTCGGGCTTTATCGGCTCCGCCTTTGGCGCTGCAGGCTCCAGCTTAACCGGCACGCCGCTGGCAATCGCAGTAATCCTCTGCTTTGCCTCATCTTCATACAGAAGGTGCCATCTCCAGAAAACTTCCTCAGAGCCGTCGTCAAGCCTTACAGGAATGGGAAATGCAAAGTCCTTCAGCTCCCTTAATGCAACCCTCTGCCAGGGCTCGCATTCAGAGTCCCTCACCAGCTGCTTCTCCTTCAATAAGTCATATGCCTGCTTCGGCTTCTGCCCGAGATGCTGCCTTAATATTTCCAGCTTTTCCTCCTGCCCGGGCATATAGTAAACAGGAGAGCCGCCGATTTTAGCGCTTGTTATCTTCAGAACCCTGTTCGAGATAAGCTCTGACAATACAGCGCCTGCAAACATAGTGTCACCGCCAAATGCTTTTGATATCTGTATGGGAATCACAGGCCCGCTTACCCTGATATAAGAGATGATTTTGTCTTTCAGCTCAAGAAAGCTCGGCTTGGGAGAATTCTGCTGCGCAGGAACAGAAGGCTTCGGCACAGGCTTTTGCACTGCAGGCTTCTGCTGGAAAAGCCGTTTCTGCTTCAAATCCCTCTTTTCCATCTGATGGCCGTTTATGAGCATACGTTCTGAAAGCAAGAAGGAGTATAAAAAGTTTTAGTTGATGGAAAAGCCTCTGACGGGAATTGCACCCGTGACCTCACCCTTACCAAGGGCGTGCTCCACTGACTAAGCTACAGAGGCATATTGTTTCAATGCTTTCAAAGCATGAAATGCGGGGGACAGGGATCGAACCTGCGTAAGCACTAAGCTAATAGGTCTTGAGCCTATCCCGTTTGACCACTCCGGC
>DUKS01000037.1:8681-8891 GCA_013329215.1 Nanobdellota archaeon
CGTTTGACCACTCCGGCACCCCCGCAAATGGTTGTGCCTATAAGCACTACACATCTATTTATACCGATATATAAACTTTCCGAGCGCCAAACCAGAAGCAAGAACGAATTCCGCAGCGATTTCCACAAAGCCATATGGCCAACCGGAGAGCCAGTTATCTATATAAACAACCTCAACATTTCTCTGCACTATGAACTTAATATTCTTCGG
>DUKS01000063.1 GCA_013329215.1 Nanobdellota archaeon
TGGGCGAGACGAGAAGCGCAATCAGGGATTATAAAAAAGCGCTTAAAATAATTCCAGAACATACAAATGCGCGCTTTGCTATGGACCTTTCAAAACAAATGTTAGGCCGCATAAATAGTGCGGTGGCAGACTTTGTCAGATATGGGCTGCTTAGGAGGATGGGATGACGATTGAAGACGAGCTTATGGATGACGTAAGGAATGGAAGGCAAGTTGACATAGAGCGCGCTCTTTTGATAGCATCGGGATGCGATACTGAAGAGAAGGTTTCTGAGTACAAGGCAAAGATAAGTGAGCTTGAAAGGCAGTTTTACACCTATGCGTGTGCAAGGAATGTTTATGGTGAGGCTGAAGCAGCAAAGGCGCTGCATGAATTCCTTTGGAACGAAAAGCCGAGGACTTCCCTTAACAAGGCGCTGACCGTGATGGGCTTCGGAGACAGATATATCAAAGGGCACCCCCTGCTTACAAAAGCGATAGACAGGCAGATGTCACCAAAAGAAAGACATGTCAGCAACTGCAAGGGCCTTACACTGCTGTACACTGTATTGGGGCTCAGGAGCGGGCTCAACGTTTCAGTGTTAAACAACCCAGTCCATATCCTGTCCAGAGTAAGGGCGGAAGGCAGGGAAATAAACATAGAGCATACTTCAAGAGAAGGGTTTGGCATTGACATTGAACAGCCAGAGAAGGTGGGTTACATGGCGCTTAAAGAAGGGCCGGTTATCGGCCTGATTGGCGATTTATATCTGTCTAGAGGGAATATGGCTGCAAAAGCAAGGTGCATGGAAGAAGCGGCGGTTAATTTCAGAAAAGCTGTTTCATTGCTGCCAGACGACCCTTCTGCATGCGCTAATTATGGCGGGATTCTGGCTGTAATAGGCCGCCCAAAGGAGGCACTGCCTTACCTTTCAAGGGCGATAGGGCTTTTGCCAATACATGCAAAGGCATACTACACCCGAGGGCGTGTGAAAGAATGCCTTGGGGACATAATAGGCGCAGAGCAGGATTTAGCAATGTACAAACAGCTTGCAGGAGATTCACTATGAAACGCAAAATCACCAAGAACAGGCACCAGTACAAGGTCTCCATACCAATTGAATTAATCAGGAGGCTGGGCTGGGACGAGAACACCGAGATACATTTTGATGAAGTGCAGACAAAAGCAGGGAAAGGCGTCGTGATGCTGAAAGAGAAGCTGGAGGTTGGGATATGACTCCTAAGCCAGATATAAAAGCGGGCATTGAAAAGGAAATCCTCAAGGAGATGCAGCCAAAGGGGCTTAAGTATATGGCAATAGAGTATGCATTAGCAACAGTCCTGAACGGAACTTGGGCTTGCTCTTTGGGCGGAGGCTGGACATATCTGTTTGCAGGAATGGCAGCACTGTCTCTTCCAGGGATATACAATGCAATAGCGGGCGTGAAAGCAGCTTCAAGAAATGCAAAAAGGATTGTTTCTGCGCTCAACAACGAGGAAAGAGGCACGCTGGGCATGCTGCTGCATGAAGAGCGTGTAAAATATGACGGGCTGTTAGATAAAGAACCCAAAAGGGGGATATTGTGGGATAGCAATACAGAAAAAAGCGCATGGTACGAGAAGCCGCTTGAAGAGCAGCTGACGGATATTGCAGAAGAAGCTAATTTGCTTTTTGGCTATGAGGGAATAATTCTTCCAAAGATCGAGCGCAGCACAGAAACAGGAACTGATGCTGCAAATTATAACCCCTCAATAAAGCTCATTCGCGTTAGCGAATCAAAAAAAGCAAGCGCCTGCACAATAGCGCATGAATACGTGCACCATATTGGGAATATTAAAAAGAGAATCCTTCAATGGAGCCCTTTTCTCGGAGAGGGGCTTGCAGAGGCGGCAGGAGCGTCTGCTGCTGAGAGCTATGGGTTAAGAGCGGGAGACTGGGTTATAGAAACAGAATCCCATCTTGCAAGGATATCATGCCTTAGAGATTACATAGAAGGGTTTGATTGCAGGCATCTGCTGGAGATAGAAGGGAGCAGGGACATGGTATTTTACACAGTGGCGCCAACCGCATTTTTGGTTGCAGAGAGAAAGCACGGAAAGGGAATCTATAAGCAGGTGCTTGAAAGCAAAAAGCCGATGGAACTTTTGGCGGATATGGTTTGCGGGAGTGTGGAGCATGTATAAGAAATGCGTTACAGACCCTGCACAGCATGACGAGAATAACTTTGTTTATATAGTGCACGGCATGATAAGCCCTGATGGAAAAGGGCTTACATCTATGGATATTGAAAAGAAGATAAGGCGGTTCAGCAATCCTGGCGAATTTTACAGGGCATCGCTTATCGGACAGCTTGATGCGGAAAATGCAAAAGAAAAAGTATCATGGCATGGGGGAGGACTGAGCCATACAGAATTCTTTGGCGCCGCAGGGCTGATTGTGGAGCCTGTGCTTGACGAGCTTGTCTGCATTGCATGGAACTGCTACTTGGGAAGCCCGCCCGAGCAGGAAGAACTGAAAGCCTATGTTGCGATGCACAATAGAAAAAGAAGATGGCCAAGCCTGCTTTTGATGGAAACAAAAGGGCCTTACAATGAGTTGATAATCAGGGGAGATGCAAATACGGAAATAAAAGGCGTTGTTTACAGAGAAGGGCTTGGAGAGCAGGAAGCTGAAAGGCTTTGTTCCATAGCTGAAAAAGCCGCGGGAAAGACTCTTCCGGTCATAAGGCTGCCAAAAGAGGTTTATGAAACAGATGATGTGCAGGGTAAGGATGCTGAGCTGAGAAGAGGATTTAGTTTCATGAGAACCGAAAATGAGAGATTAGAGGCACAGCGCGAGTTCGAGGAGGGAAATATTCGTGGCGGTAAATGGAGATTCAGAAGTGAGCGCCATATTCCATACAAGATAAGAACAGATGCAGAAATTGAGAATATCGCCGCAATGTTAAAGGGCGAGGAATTATTTGGCATAAAGGAAGGAGGCTCACGATGACGCTTGAAGACCAGCTGAAGAAAATGATTGCATTGGAAGGTGTTACGGATGCAGAGCGCAGCCTCCTGATACTGTCCGGGTGCAATACAGAAGATAAAGTGAAAACATACAGGGGGCACATAAGCAGGATAGATGCAATGTTCAAAGAGCATCTCAGGCTGTCGGGGCTTGAAGGCTCTGAAGATGAGAAAAAAAAGCTGTATGCGCTGCACAGGTTTGTATGGAGAAGGAAGCCGGCAAGGCATTACGCCCTTGCAAGGCTTGGGGAGTTCCTAAGCGGTTTTGCATTGTGGGAAAAAGGCAACGGGAAATACAAGAAAGATATAAGGCAGCTGGCAGAAGTCGTGGACAATTATATTGCAGGCAAAGTGCAGGTAGGGAACTGCCTCGGGCTTACTGCATTGGAAACAGTGCTTGCGCTGAGAAACGGGCTTGATGTTGGCGTGGTCCTCAGCAATAAGCACATCCAGCCGTTTGCGCCTGAAGAAGGTTACGCAATAGAAAGCACCAACCTGTATGGATTTGGCGTTGGTATTCCGAAGAAAGGGAAAAAATGCGGGCTAAGCGCGCTGGTTGCTTCAGCAGCAAGCTCAAGGGCACACGATTGCAGCATACAGGATAAAGCGCTATACGAAGATATAAGGGATTTTGCAGACCCGGAATATAGTGGATTTTATAGGGATAAGAAAAGAGAAAATAGGTCTATGCAGGAAATAACTGCTGACAATTATTACAACAAGGGCCTTCTTTTATCGGAAATGGGCTGGCAAAGGAAGGCAATAGAAAGTTTTACAAAAGCAATTGAATTAGATGGCAAGCATTTCGCCGCCTTCACTGAAAGGGGAAAAGCAAAGTATGGCCTTGGGGATTATGCAGGGGCTGAACAAGATTCAGCAAGATGCCTCGCGCTCAACCCAATTAACATACAGGCTTTAGTAACAATGGGGAATATAAGATATCAGTCCAGAGACTTTAAGGGTGCTGCGGAGTTTTACACAGAAGCAATAGCATTCTCTGTGCCCCCGGACCCCGTTGCTTATGGCAACAGGGCACTTGCTTTTGAAAACATGGGCGAGCCTGAGAAGGCAAAAGCAGACCTCCTTGAGGCAGAGAAGCTAAAGGATGAGATTGCTGCAATTAAAGAGCTGAAGGAGACGTATAAATGACGCTTGAAGACCAGCTATTTGAATATATAAGGGCAGGAAGGCAGGTTGACATAGAGCGCGCTCTTTTGATAGCATCGGG
>DUKS01000060.1 GCA_013329215.1 Nanobdellota archaeon
GTAGATTCCATCAACTTCAGATGCAAACCCCGAGCCCGCTGTTGCAATAGCCCTCGCAATCTGCTGTGTCCTGCTCACCAAGTCATCATAAAACAGCGGGTCTCTGCATGAAAGCACTTCTCTTAGGCCTTGCCTGACAGGCCTGCCTGTTCCGCACTCAAGGCCTTTCTGCAGGTTTATAGCGGCTATGTTTACAAGAGCCACAAAGCCGGCTGGGTCAACGTAGCAGCATGGTGTTCTGCCGATTAGTTCAGCAAGGTAATCCCCAAAAGCCTGGATCTTTTGCCTTTCAGTTGTAACGGCAAAAATATTTGCCATCCTGCTTCCTATGCCGGGTTCCCCAAACCCAAGGCGCCCGGGCAATGACCTGAGCCTTGCCTGCGCATCCTTTGCGGTTATAACAGACCTCTGCGGGCCCACGCCCCTGTATGCAGGCACAGCAGGAATTCTGGCTAAGTTTGGAGTTTTACTTTCCAGCCCTGCCTTGAAAACCACAAGGTCAGGAACCTCGCCATCACAGATTCTTTCGTCTCCAATATACACCGGTATCTCTATTTCCGGCTCTTCTTCAATTACAACCTCGCCAATTTCATGTATCTCGCCCCTTGCAAGCATCGCCTCAAGTGTGTCTTCATTTTCCATTTTCATTTCCTCCCGAAATAGTCTTCTTCAATCTCTGCGTATCTAGCTTCCATGCGCCTGCTTACCACATTTGCCTTTGCCTCAATGCCGTTCACCCTTGCCTGCGGAAATCTTATTCCCGACGCGCGCGCGCAGATGGCTGCCTTCGTGGCATAATCTCTTGCCCCGAATGCATACCCTATCCTTACGCAGTCACTTGCGTGCCTCATAAGCTCGTCAAGCCGCGGGTTGTTAAATTTCATATTTTACCTCCTTCTGCTTCTGATGTAGGAACATATACATAGTCAAATCCAAAGCCGGGGCCTTGCTGCGTCCTTGAGGCAAGCCTTAGCCCGTATGTAAAATCATCCTGCCCAGAAACTTTCGTTGCAAGAAGAGTGTTAGAACTAGAGCACTCTGTTAATCTTTTAAATCCCGGCAGCCTATTATTATGCGTAGCCTCAATATACTCTAAAACAGATACATGAAAAGGAGTCTTAAGGCTTGAGAAGTTATTAAGACAAACTACCCCTGTGGTTTTCAGCTGCCTTGCAGCGTTTGCAAACACTTTCAAAGGGTCTTTTGTCCAGAATAGCAAATAAATGCCTGTAATTAAATCCGGAGGTTCTTCAAAAGCAGCAGCGGCTGCATCTGCCTGTATGATTTTCGGCTCGTATCTTTTATCCAACACGTCACTATCTATGCTTCTCTTTGGCAATTCAGCAGCAATTTTCCTGTCTGGAATAGGTGCCGCCTCATATCCGTAAGTCCTGAGATTTTCAGGATTCATTCCCCTCTGCTTAAGGTACTGCTTTCCCTGCCTTAAAGCGATTCCCGCGCCGCACCCCAAATCAGCCCATACTGCATGCCCCTGCTTCGTTATAATTGTCTCAAGCAAACTGCCAAGCGTGTAGCCAATGGAACGAAAAAAATCAGAATATTCGTTTATAGTCCGGTATCTCGAATATCCCATCTCTGGTGTCATTACTCTCTGCAGAGTTCTCTGCTCCGCTACAAGTGCCTCTAGTTCAGCATCATTTACAGTCATTATACCCCCTAAATTGTTACCATTTTAAAGAAATACTTATTTATAAACCTTTCTATAGCTGTTTGCAGATGTATTATCCCGAAATAACTTCCCTCGGCAAAAAGGAACTCAGGAAAAGCCATTCTCAAATGCCAGCTTTCCTACAAATGCCTTAAGCCGCACAAGATACTCTTCTGCTATCTCCTGCGAAAGGGGAACAATAAATGATGCCTTGCCATAATCAGCCTGCAGCCTTAAGTCATAAAGCTCCCTCAAAAGCCTCTTTCCGTCAGGGCAAACAAAGGCGGCCTTGTCCCATATGTCTTTATGCTCTTTGCGGGCCTTTATCCCTTTAAGCTTCAGCACAGCGGAAACAGCAGATTCACATGCAAAATACTCCCTGTTTGCAGCTGTCCTGTAATCATTGAGCTTCAGGTTAGATTCTGCAGCCTTAAGAAATCCCATCGCCCTGCCCCAATCACTTATATATGCCTTTACCAATCTCAACAGCCGCCTTTCTCAGCAATTGCATCTTCTCTGCGCCTTTTGCCTTAAAAAGGTTGCCATGCTTTTTCCGGAAAATTTCCAAAACATTGTTTTTTGTCGCAAACTGCATATTATTCAGGATGCAATAGGAAAACGCAAGGTTTAGCAGCGCATTTCCGAGGCAGTCTGAAAAAAGCCCCTTGTCAGTTAAGTTGTTTGATGCAGAATCAAGCCATTTAAGAGCCTCATTATACTGATTCAGAAGCGCATGCCTTTTTTCAAACAATGACACATAATATTCAAACCCCCTTACGCATATGCCATCAAGCTGATTGTTAAGCTCGCTGTTATTAAAATGGACATTTACAGGCTTATCACACACAATCTCTGCCGCAGCCCTGGCCCAAATAACCCTGCTTTGGTCTATCTTTTCCTTATACACGACAGCTATGTCTATGTCATTATACGCCTTTCCTGAAAGCACAGAGCCAAAAACAAAAACCGCCCTTGCTTCCGGCGTGTGCAGGCTGCCAAGAAAAACACTTATCGCAAGCTTCGCATTCCCATCGAGGGACTTAAATTTTATGCTGTCATCCAGAAGCTTAATGCTGAAAGACTGCAAAGAGGGGGCTACCCTTACTTCCTTCTGGTTGCCATTTTCCGCAATTTCCACGATTCCTGTGCGCTGAAGATCGTACAGCGCCTTAAATGCAGAAGTTCGTCCGGTGCTTGTGTGCGATATGATATCAGCTATGTTCATTGCCCTTTCAGGCTTTTCCATAAGGAAGCTCCAAACTTTAAGCATACTCTTTTGGTACTTAGTCATACTAATATAGTACTATATGCCGCCATGTATATAAGCATTTCTATAGCTGTTTACAGCTTCTCCAGAACGCGCATCTTCGCCCTTACAGCCTTTGGATTGGCCTTAACCTCATCTTCAGACGCCTCTAACGGCTTTTTCACAACCAGCTTCACAATCCCTTTCTCAGCCAAAGCCCTGAACGCATGCTTCACAATCCTGTCTTCCATTGTATGGAATGAGATTATAACCAATCTCCCGCCTTTTGCCAGGCATTCAACAGCAGCAGGCATGAATTTCTCAAGATTCTCCAGGTCATTGTTCACCTTCATCCTCAAAGCCCTGAACGCAGGCGTTGCCCAGTGGTGCTCCCTTGAAAACCTGTACTTTGTGGGCATTGTCTGCTTTATTATATCCAAAAGCTCCTCCCCGGTCTCAATCGTCTTCTGCTGCCTGAAACGCACAACAGCCCTTGCAATGCTTCTTGCAAACTTCCGCTCCCCGCAATCAAACAGCAGTTTGCTTATGTCATACTCCTGCCATTTATTCAAAATATCCGCTGCAGTCAGTTCCTGCCTCTTGTCCATTCTCATGTCCAGTTTTCCATTAAACCCGAAACCCCTTTCCTCGTTTTCAAGCTGGTAAGTGGATACGCCCAGGTCTGCAAGAATCCCGTCAACTGCTTTAACATTCAATGAAGCAAGAATTGCCTTGATATTTGCAAAATTGTCATGGACAAAGGCCGCTGCATTATACTGCTTTAAATTTTCTCCCGCCTCTTTTAAAGCGTCTTCATCGCGGTCAATGCAAATTACCCTGCATCCCTTCTCAAGCATCAGGCTTGAATGCCCTCCCCTGCCTGTTGTGCAGTCGACCATTGTTTTGCCAGGAGAGCAGCCCAGAAATCCAACAGCCTCCTTTGGCATTACTGAAATGTGCGTGAACATGGAAAATCAGAACCCGAATTTGTATTTAAAGATATTGGGAAAAAAAAGAAACAAGAAAGCCCTTACTCAGAGCTTTCGAGCCAGATTGTAACCGGCGCTATGTCATCCTCGTATGCGAAATTGCTCAATGTCAAAGTCAGCTCGCTCGGTATGACCCCGAGGTTTGCCGGGTCAATGCCCTTTACAGTGCAGTCCACATTCTTTTCCCTTGTGTCTGCCTGCAGCTGCACTTCGCCTGCTTTTTCGCACTCTATGCCATAAGCGCCTTTTGCTTCAAGCTTAAGCATTTCCTTTTCCCTTCTGCCCCTGTACTTGAAGCATTCTGATAATGAAGGGACTATATTTCCCGCCCCTACATTCTTTACAGTGACTGTGAACTTCAGCTCGCCGACATTGTTCCTAACGTCAACAGGCCTCTGCGTTATTGCAGTAACCTGCACAGATGACGGCGGGTTTGAACCTGAGTCAAGGTTGCTTCCAATTTCTTCTGCCTTTGCAGTGTAGAACAGGTTTGCCTTGGCCTTGACAGGATACTGGTAGCAGTATTGGCCTGTCACTGTCTTTGAAACCTTGCCTGACACTTCGCCAACATATTTTATAGGGCCGAGCAAAAGCTCCTCCGGGCTTTCAACGCCTGTCTCTGCTTCAATCTTCTTAAGTATCGGGCTGAGAACTTCTTTTGCGCCCTGGAAGAAGTTGGGCATTGTAGCATCGCCTGTAAGCCTTACTTTCACCTGCCCCGCAGGGAGGTCTTCAGGCAGCTTGTTCACAACCTCAACAGCAACATCAATGTCATCATCTTTTTCATAAGGCGCTGTTTCAAGAGTGACGGGCGCATCGTTGACAAATTTCGCATCAACCATCTTGTTGCCTGTGAACTTGTAATATCCGCCTGTCGCGGACTGCTGAGTGCAGCCGGCCAGAAACATAGCAATTAATCCCAAAACCATCAAAGTCACAACTGAAGTTTTCATGTTTAATCCTCCTAACTTATAAGCGTTTATATGAAAATAGAGGGGGTTTATTTATATATAAAGGTTTTGCCACAGCAAAAAGCCTATGAAACAACAAACTTGCTTGACGCAACTGTCTCAAAGAAATACCTGAGGCTGAATGTGATAGGCACTGTGTAGCCTTTTTCAAACACAGCCTGCCCTTTTGCGTTGATAAGGCTTATATCCTTCGCCTCGCATATGATTGTTGCTGTTGAATCAGCGCTTACTTCCGCATCCCTGCACCTTATCGGAGTTGTTATCGGGAACTCCCTTACAGCAGCCTGCACTTTCGGCGTCTCGTCAGCTGAAACAGGCGTGCACTGTGCGTTCAAATCGCTTTCCGGTATCAGCCTTCCTGTTGCGCTCTTGCGCGCATTAATTGTGAATATAAGTGTAACAGTATCGCTACCCCCTGTGTATGAAACAGTTTCCTGCACGCCTTCAATTGAGATAGGCCCTCCTGAAACCCTGCTTATTTTTGCGTCTATTGCGCCGCCCGCATCAGGGTCAGCGCCGCAGTCCTCATAAATATCATTGCTTATGCAAAGGTCTGCCGTAACATCAGTAACATACTCGTACCTGGTGATTGCAGAAAACTGCTGGTTCGCATCCCCTTCCTGCGGCTTTACTGTGTATGAGCCAAACTCCAGGCTTATAGGCTCGAATTCGCTGGTAGCGCCTTCTTTTTCAAACTTAAAGCTCTTGCATTCGCAGCCGGTGAACACTGAAAACACGTCTTTGTCCAGCCCTGTGATGCAGGTCTGCCCTTCAGCCTCAAACTGTCCTGCATTTTTTATTTTCACTATGGGCTTGAAAGGATAATCAGAAAGCACCTTGCCGTTATTTGAAGGTGCAAATATTGAAGCTGACAGCACGCCCCCAACTGAGGATTCATCATTCCCGCCAAACCCGGGTATTGAATTAGGCAGCATATCACAGCCGCTTATAAAAAACAACGAAACAAGGCAGATGCATGCAATTGCAATTGGTTTTATGCCCATTTTTACACCAGCGGGCTCAACAGGTCTTCCCCAATGCCTGTTTCCTTGCCTGCAACTCCTTTAACAGTGATTGTGGCTGTCCTTGACGGCAGCTGGTAGACGTAGTCCGCCTCCGCCTCATACTCTTTTACAGTATACTGCGCGCTGCCAAGCAGTTCAGGCGCAACATCAAGCCAGCACTCAAATGATCTCAGCCTTCCTTTCTCAAGCGAGACCTGCTCTATTAATTCTTCAGACGCCCTGTATTCATTCGTTGTCTTGCCCTGCCTTGCCAGAGTAAACGGGCACAGCCCATTGGGATTCTGTGAAATCTCCTGGTTTATTGACAGCTCCTTTGGAATTATAAGCCTGAATTCCGTCAGGTTAAGCATTTTCCCGTCCCACCTGTTGTTCAATGTTATTCCGATAAGCGGGTTGTAACCTTCCCTTAGCACAACAGGCTGCTCATTTTCTGTGCTTACGCCAATGCCGAGTTCTATAGGCTCGCCGTTGTAAGCTGTCCTTAGGGGCAGCTGCTCGTCAATGCCAAGATAGCTGAAGAAATCCCCTTCATCAGCGCTGAGCAGGCTCTGCTCCATTTCTTCGCTAGTGAAATATACTTTCAGCTTTGCGTCTGTTGTTGAAAACGGGAATATGACACCGCCTTCAACCTCAACTGTTCCCGAAAGCTCTTTCGTAATTTCACTGTTGAACCTGCACCTTGCATTCTGGGTTATTCTTTTTCCGGATATAATAAGCGGATTTGACGGTATTATGTCGCCTGCAATGTCTTTATCCTTTATATTGCAGCTAAGCGTAAGCGGAAGCTTTGACACAACCGCATTTGCAAGCTTAAGCCCGTACGCAAACACAACAGGGCTGCCCTGCGGGATTTCCTCGCTGCCCGCCACCTTGAAGCTGTCAAACAAGACGCCCTTAAGCGTTTCATTGCCCCCCCCTGCAGACCATACATTTCCAATGTCCTGCGCCTGCGAAAGCTTTCCCATGTACCATGTAGCAGGGTTGTAAGGCGCAAGCGCGTTCTTGAGCTGCACAACCTGCCTTTCCCCGCCGGGCGTGTTGTACCAGTACCAGCCGTAGACAGCAAGCATTATTATGGCAAAAAGGGCGACAAAGAACAGCACATTGGACTTTCTTTTCTCTTTTGATTCCTGTGTGGGCGAATATCTTCTGATGTCAAAAGGGCCGTATTTAGGCTTTTGCCCAGTCGGGTAAGAACCAGCTTCCGCATCCTGCTCATGCTCTTTTTCTTTGACCAATTTTTAATTTCCCCTTTTCGTTCTAAAAGGATAGATTTATTAATTATTAAGCCTTTCGTTTACGCATGGCGCTGCCCATATGCTTTGAATCATTATTGCGGACCGTGCTTACAACAGCAAAAGTTGCATGGGACCTTTGGTTTTACACAATCGGGCTTATTGTCCTTCTTGCATTGCTTAAGAAAGGCAAGTGGATTGCAAAAGGGTTAGTGGTGATTGTAATAATTTTTGTGCTTGCGGCCGTGCTTGATTTTGCCGGGATATCTTTCCTGTGCAGCCTTCTCAACAGCTTTATGAAATGGTTTGCATAGCGCTATTGGCAGGAATCAACCAGCTCTTTCATTCCCTGCATGAGCACCGTCTCATCCATACGGAAAGTTTCCAAAGAAATCAGGTGCAGCTCTTCGCCAGGAACGCCGCGGCAGAAAGGGATTACAGTGGGAAAGCCATCGTTGATGCCATAGCTTCGTGAAACTGCATAATCATCCTGGTGAGCATCGTATGAAGCGCAGCGCACCTGCCCGCGCAAATCCACGCACACTTGCTCATAAATTGGCTTCAGCTGCCTGCACGGCACGCACCAGGCAGTGGAAAAATCAACAACGACGGGAAGATTGCTGTTAAGAACAAATTCGCCAAAAGTGTGTGGGGTAAGCTCCTCAACATGCCCGTCTTCAGCGGCCGGCAGTTCCTGCGCCAGAGAACGAGTCTCCGGCATAATCTGCGCTGTGCATAACAAAGAAGCAATAGTTGCAAGCCCTGCTTTTTGTGCAAAGCCCATTTTATTCCTCCGATGCATCCGCGATAAAGCTGCGCATCCGCGACCTTAATACATTCTCAGGCACAGCGCCTTCTATCCATGCGCTCCTGTCAGTTTCGCCGCCATTGAAAAAGCCGAATTGGGGAACGCCGTCTATGCCATAAGTTTGGGAAGCGGTGTCATGCTCATGGTCTGTGTTGTATGCGGCACAGTAAATCTGTGCCTTAAGCTCTGCGCATATTCTCTCAAATCTCGGCGTCATCTGCCTGCAGTAAGGGCAACCGTCTGCATAGAACATGACTGCGGCAGGCTTCTCGTTTTGCAAAACCTGCCCGTCAAATGTTTTCGGCGTAAGCTCTTCAACATGGTTTCCACCAACATCACCGCTAACAGCAGAGACTGAAACAGCAAGCGCCAGCGACGCAAGCCCTGTCTTTTTAAGAAATTCCAGTGCCATAATCCCCGCTATTATCTGCCTCTTTATAAATGTTCTGGAATGAAAGGAGCCCGATGAGATGCAGGAATTCCGCTCCGCTCCATCCCTTATCTCCCCGGCATAAGCAATAAGTGCTATTCCACGCATGGAAAACCATTAAAAATAATACGAGCCCGATGAGATGCAGAAACTGCGGTTTCTTATCTCCCGGGATATGCACTTTGAAGCACTGCATCGGAGTATATCCATTCAAAACACTAACGAGCCCGATGAGATTTGAACTCACGACCTACTGCTTAGGAGGCAGTCGCGCTATCCAGGCTGCGCTACGGGCTCAACCTGAGATATTCAAACAAGACATTAGTATTTAAAGCTTACCTGAACAAAGGCTTCGATGACATCCTATCAC
>DUKS01000031.1:0-21106 GCA_013329215.1 Nanobdellota archaeon
AACAGCCGGTCTTCAAGCGTCATCGTGACTCTCCTTTGCTTTCTGCGCACTGCAAAAGCCTTGCATAAGCCGCTTCAAGCCCAATAAGCCTTTTTCTCTGGGTTTCAAGCAGCCAGTTGTCCCTGTATTTTTCTTCTATTTTGCTTATTCTTTCAATCTCCCTGCGGACGTATGGCAATGCCCTTTCTGTCATATCCAAAGGAGTGTAAGTTCCGCCGACAACGACATCTTTTCCAAAAACAGCCGCAGCGCCTCTTGCTTCGGAGTCCGGGTCTGCCAATTCACATTTGGCTTCGCGTATCTCCCCCGAGCACTTTGCGCATAAGTCATCCGCAGCAGGCACTATTGTGAACGGCCTGTTTTCCTCAAAGAATTCCCTGCAGAGCGCTGCCAGATTGCCTGCAAACTCAGGCGTATATCCTGCTTTTTCAGCGCGCGCACCCCTGTTTTCCATCCGCACATCATGCCATTCATAGAACAGCCTCTCGGCATTGTGTATCCTGATTTTTCTTGGTTCTAGTGTGCCTTCTAATGCCATAAATGCCCCCAAATGATTACTTATTTATTACTCTTTATGAGTGATAACTAATATATAAGGCTTGCGGCGTCTGTCTTATAGATAAATTTATATACTTAATACCTAAATAAGGTATTATATGAATAAAAAAAACTATATCTCACGGGGAGAAGCTGAAATATGGCAGTATATCAGCAATAAGGAGATAGTAGACAATAAGCTCATAAAAGACATTTTTCCTGAAATTGCTGAAAGCAGGATAAACAAGTCGCTGTCCTCTCTTTGCAGGAAAGGATATCTCCAAAGGGCAAGAAGGGGATTGTACTATAACCTTCTTTTGCTGAAAAGCCCTTACAGCCTTGCATTAATGCTGCATGAGGGTTATATTGGGCTAACATCTGCATTAAGGGAATACAACCTGACAGAATATGAGGACTTTACAATATTTGTGATTACCAAAACATTCAGGAAGACTGTTCAGCTAAAAGGCACAAAATATGAGGTAATATTCCTGCCGATGGGAAAGCTTTTCACTGGGTTTGAGAAAAAAGGAAATTTCTACATTTCATCCATGGAAAAAACGTTTTTTGACTGCTTTCTCAAGCCGGGGCATATCGGCTATTCAAACATTACAAAAGCTGTTTACGATGCAAAGATTAACTGGGAGAAATTCATTGGCTTTTTCAAGCTGACAGGCAACAGCTCCTTATGCCAGAGAACAGGATTCATTCTTGAAATGATAAAAAAAGAAACAAGGCTAAAAATACCTTCTTTTGTTTTTGAGTATCTGCTGCAAAAGGTTAAAAACCCAGTGAAAATATCCTCTATTAAGGGCAAAAGCAAATTTAACAAAAAATGGAAAGTCCAGGATAATGTTGGAAAGGAAAACATACTTTCGTGGTGGCAATGATGGAATTAGATGAGTTAAGAAGAATATCTGCAAAAGAAGAGCTTTCGCTTAACTTTGTTGCAAAGGATGAGAGGATAAGCAGGGCGTTGCTTGCATTGCAAGGTTTTGAAGACATCATTCTCAAGGGAGGCACTGCGATAAACAGGGTTTATATTAAAAATAAGCGGTTCTCGGAAGATATTGACTTTGACCTTGTTTTTAAAGGCACTGTGAAGGAAGCATTGCCGGTTACAAAACAGATTATTGCAAAGCTAATCGGCTTTAATATTGAGCGCCCAAGAATCATGAAAGGCACTATACGCTATGACTTGTTTTACACAAATCCCCTTAATCATAAGGACAGGATAAGGGTTGAGTTTAAGATTATAAAAAAAGCATCAGGCGCATACAGCAAGAAAGCGGTTGGCTTTGGGTTTGTGCCTTTTGAGCCTGCGCTTATGAATGTATATGAAATTGAGGAGATACTAAGGCAGAAAATTGACTGCATTATGAACCGAATGGAGGGGAAGGATTTCCTTGATGTATATTATCTCATTGAATTGCCGCACAAGCACATAGAAGCGATAGCGCAGCAGAAGGAAGAAATAATAAAGAGGATAACACTGGAAGAAAAGCAAATAAGGGCTGTTGCAAACGTGATAAACCATTACATGCCAAGAACGCAAAGGCCCGAGTGGGGGCTTTTTCTTGAAGAATTAAAGAACAAGATAATGGATTATTGAGCGTTTATCTATGTTTTTTATTAACAATTAACGTACTTTTACGGCTTATTTGTTAACAAAAAACATATCCTTAAATACATGGAATAAATACCTCCATTTATGGCATTGGAAGATGACATGCTGGGGATGCTTGAACAGCTTGAGGCTGGAAAAAAGCAGGCAACTATTTTGCTTCTTTCACAGCTTTGGGACCATCACATGGATTCTTACAACCACTGCGTGCAGGTTGGCCTGAAATCACTTGAGGCATCGCGCTTTTTGGGCTATAATGGTGGGCAGATGTTCTTTGCAGGGCTTCTCCATGACATAGGAAAATTGAAAGTGGATGTGAAGATTCTTGATAGGCACGTGCCTTTTGGAGAGGAAGAATACAGGATTATCCAGAGCCATCCTGCAGAGGGATATGCAAAGGTTAGGCCTCTATTCCCGTTTGAGGCAGAAGTCTTGTTAAGGCACCACAAGTTCTGCAAGAGGTCTTATCCTGAGAAATTCCCGGAGCCTGTTAACCCGAACGGATTTGACATGAATCTAATAGAAAGCTATGCAAGGCTTTTGGGCGTTATTGATTATTACAGCTCAATGCAAAGGCATGACGGATATCCGTATCCGGAAGGAAACAAGATGCAGAAAATTATGCAGGAAAGGTCAGGCATGGATGAGATTATAAGGCGGCTGTTTGACGCGAATATTCTTGCGTGAAAAAGAAAAAATGCCTTTTCATTTGCCCTGCTTTCGCTTCTCTTTATCTTCGGCGTCGCCCCTTACTAGCCCGCCTGCCGCGATAAGCAAAACGAAATAAAGCGTGCCCCCCTTAACAGAATCTACCATCTCTATTTTAGCATAGTAGTTTTTCATAGCTGCTTTTATATCCGGACTGGCTATCAATGCATCGTACTCCTGCCTCACTTCTGCGGCATATCTTGCGTGCATGCCCGGGTACCTGGCAGTTTCAGGCAATGGCGAAGCTGAAAGGCTGTTTATCTCTTCCTCAAGCCGGAGAACATTGTTTACTTCAGGCGTAAACGCTTCGTTGGCTAAATGCCCTGCATATACTTCGATGCCTATATCAAGTGCCATACCTGCTATGCCTGCTGCCATCAGGCATGTTCCAAGCCATTTCTGTTGTTTTGTTTCCATTTTATTTACCCCATTGCGTTTTGAGCCCGCGCGGCTTTTTTTGTTACTATCACAAAGTATACAGCCGTTATATAAATATTTGTTGTAATTTTATGACAACAGTAGAAAGGTTTAAAAAGAATGAAAGCCCATAAAAAGAGTATGGCTGAAATAGAACTGCTGCAGAAATTGGGACTCGAACAGCAGGAAGCAAAAGCTTATCTTACCCTGCTTGGCCTGGGGGAATCAACCGCTGCGAAAATAGCAGAAAGGGCAGGGATAGGCAGGGTTCATATGTACCAGATTATGAGCCGCCTGATAGATAAAGGGCTTGCTTCTTACATTGTAAAAAATAATGTCAAATACTTCTCTGCTGCGGGACCTGAAACTTTGCTTAAGGATTTGCAGCAAAAAGAGCATGATTTGCAAAAGATTCTTCCTGAGCTTATTGTCAGGCAAAGCAAAGCCGCTCCGGAAACGAAAGTTGAGGTTTATCGCGGCAGGGAGGGCATAAACACAATTCTTAAGATGATTCTGAAAGACGCAAAGCCTTACTTCTTATTTGGCGGCGCGCAGGAAGCGTGCTCCATTTTTCAATTGGAAAACAGGCTTTTTGTTAAGCGCGCAGAAAAGTTAAAGATAAAGGGAAAGATACTGGCAAGAAAGAAAGACAGTTTCTTTATAGGTAAAAATGAGGATTACCGCCTTATCACTAAGCAGCTGATTTCATCAACAACGCAGATGTTGTGGGGTGATAAAACCGCCATTTTTGTTTGGTCCGAGCCTTATTACGCGATTCTTATCGATAATGAGCAGGTAGCCAAAAGCAACTTGTCTACATTTGGGTATCTTTGGAACATTGGGGAAATGCCTTCAAAGAGCGATAAGAAGAACCGGGCTTTAAAGCTATGATTAGAGCCTTATTCTGCGTTATGGTTTTGGCGTGAAACCCGCATTTCCAGCCTCCAAAAAAGCCTTGTTTTTGCTTTATAAGCCTTATTTCCGCGTTTTTTATAAACTGCCTCTATACACCGTATAAACCTCAATAAAGAGGTTTTACAGCGCAGAAAGGTATATAAATGATGAGTTGTTTTTTACCTAAGAAAACAGGCCTTTTTTAAGAGGTTTTTTATCAAAAAATTTCAATGGAAAACAATGGAAACTAGCAGGGATAATGCCCAGCCGGAACAGGGAAAATCAGGCTATACCGCAGAGAGCATTACAGTATTGAAAGGGCTTGAAGCTGTAAGAAAAAGGCCTGCAATGTACATAGGAGACATTGGGGAAAGAGGCCTGCACCATCTTGTTTATGAAGTTGTTGACAACAGCATTGATGAAGCCTTGGCAGGGCACTGCAACCATATCATTGTTATAATGCATGCTGACGGCTCTGTATCTGTCCTGGACAATGGCAGGGGAATTCCTGTTGACATGCATCCGGAAGAAAAAAGGCCGGCTGTTGAAGTTGTATTGACAATGCTTCATGCAGGCGGAAAGTTTGACAAGAAAAGCTACAAGGTTTCAGGCGGATTGCACGGTGTCGGAGTCTCTGCTGTCAACGCGCTTTCAGAATGGCTTGAAGTCAAAGTAAAAAGGAATGGCAATATTTACACGCAGAGATACGAAAGGGGAATTCCTGTAACACCTGTGAAAACAGTCGGGCAGACGCAGGAAACAGGCACTGAAGTGCGGTTCAAGCCTGACAATGAGATATTTACAACATTAACATACCAGTATGACATCCTTCTGAACAGGGTAAGGGAATTGGCTTTCTTAAACAGGGGATTAAGGATTGACATCAGCGAGGAAGCAACAGGAAAAAAGCAGGAGTTCATGTTTGAAGGCGGAATAAAAGAGTTTGTTTGTTACCTCAACAAGGGAAAAAAGCCTTTGCATGGGGATGTAATATTTCTCACAAAAGAAGAAAGCAATATTCAGATAGAGCTTGCAATGCAGTACAATGACGGCTACCTTGAAAGCGAATACTCCTATGTAAACAACATAAACACGATTGAGGGCGGCACTCATGTTTCAGGGTTCAGGACCGCGCTGACAAGAGTAATTAACAATTACATAAAAAAAGCCAATTTTGCTGATGCAGCACTGTCTGGGGACGATGCAAGGGAAGGGCTTGCAGTCGTAATCTCATTAAGGGTGCCTGAGCCGCAGTTTGAAGGCCAGACTAAGACAAAATTGGGGAACAGCAACGTAAAGGGCATTGTTGACTCAATGATTTCAACATCGCTTGCTGAATATTTTGAAGAGCATCCTGCTGTTGCAAGAATCATAACAGAAAAATGCGTTCTGGCGGCGAAAGCAAGGGAAGCTGCGAGAAAAGCAAGGGAGCTGACAAGGAGAAAAACAGCATTAAGCTCGGGCTCTTTGCCGGGGAAGCTTGCAGACTGCCAGGAATCAGACCCTGCAAAGTGCGAGATATTCCTTGTGGAAGGAGATTCAGCCGCGGGGAGCAGTAAGCAGGGGAGAATGCGCGAGTTCCAGGCAATACTTCCTTTGAGGGGAAAGATACTGAATGTTGAGAAAGCAAGATTAGACAAAATATTTGCAAACAACGAGATAACAACACTGATAGCTGCTTTGGGAACAGGAATTACAGATGAGTTTGACAAGACAAAATTAAGGTACCACAAGATTATTGTTATGACAGATGCAGATGTTGACGGAAGCCATATCTCATGCTTATTGCTTACATTCTTTTACCGCTATATGCGCGCATTGATTGAAGACGGGAATGTTTACCTTGCGCAGCCGCCGCTGTACCGCGTGAAAAAAGGCAAGGAAGAAATATATGCTTACAATGACGATGAGCTGAAGCAGGTGCTTGCAAAAACAGGGAATGATGTCAATATCCAGCGCTACAAAGGGCTTGGAGAGATGAACCCTGAGCAGCTGTGGACAACCACGATGAATCCTGAATGCAGAAAACTTGTCAAGGTTAAGATAGAGGATGCAATCAAGGCAGACACAATGTTCTCCACGCTTATGGGCGATGATGTTGAGATAAGAAGGGACTTTATCTTCTCGCATGCAAAGGAGGTTAAGAACCTCGATATCTGAGGATTTTCAAAATGCCTGAAATAATAGAGCCGAGGCTGATTGAGCAGGAGATGCAGGACAGCTACATAGACTATGCAATGTCAGTAATAGTTGGGAGAGCATTGCCTGATGTAAGAGACGGGCTAAAGCCTGTCCACAGGAGGGTTTTGTTTACTATGCACGAGCTGGGAAACCAGCACAGCAAGCCTTACAAGAAAAGCGCAAGGATTGTGGGAGACTGCCTTGGTAAGTACCATCCCCACGGCGATGTTGCTGTTTACGATACTATGGTGAGGATGGCACAATCATTCTCACTCAGGTACCCGCTTGTTGACGGGCAAGGCAACTGGGGTTCAATTGACGGGGATAGTGCAGCCAGCATGCGTTACACAGAAGCAAGAATGGCAAAGATTGCTGATGAAATGCTTGTTGACATTGAAAAAGAAACAGTTGATTTTTCACCGAATTTTGACGGCACATTGAAAGAGCCTGTTGTGATGCCTGCAAGGCTTCCGAACTTATTGATTAACGGCTCAACAGGCATTGCAGTCGGCATGGCGACCAACATACCGCCGCATAACCTGAAAGAGGTTGCAAATGCGGTTTTATTGCTTATCGACAAGCCCGACGCGCCTGAGATTGAATTTTTTGACATTGTCAAAGGGCCTGACTTTCCGACAGGCGGCATTATATGCGGCTCTGCAGGCATAAGGGCTGCGTACAAAACAGGCAAGGGGCAGATTAAAGTCAGGGCAAAGCACCATATTGAGGAAAAAAAGGACCGGCAGCGCATAATATTCACTGAAATACCTTACATGGTAAACAAGTCAACAATGATTGAGGAGATTGCGTCCCTTGTAAACGACAAGGAGATTGAAGGCATTTCAGACATAAGGGATGAAAGCGACAGGGACGGCATAAGAATTGTTGTTGAGCTGAAAAAAGACGTGAACCCGGATGTAATCCTTAACACGCTTTACAAGAAAAGCATGCTGCAGACAACGTTTGGCATTATAATGCTGGCGCTGCACAACAACCAGCCTGTAGTCATGCCGTTAACAGAAATAATCACGCATTACCTTGAGCACAGGAAAGACGTGATATTAAAAAGGTCAAAATTTGAGCTGAGAAAAGCAGAGGAAAGGCTGCACATTGTCGAAGGGCTTAGGATAGCCTTGGCAAACATAGACGCAGTTGTGCAGATGATTAAGAAGTCAGCATCTGCAGATACAGCGAGGCAGGCTTTGATGAAAGCATTTAGCCTGACTGAGATACAATCAAACGCAATTCTTGACATGAAGCTGCAGAAGCTTACAGGACTTGAGCAGGGAAAGCTTATGACAGAGCATGACGAGCTTGTGAAAGCGATAGCTGACCTGAAAGACATCATAGCGTCAGGCCAGAGGGTCCTGAATATCATAAAGCAGGAAGTAATTGAATTGAGGGACAAGTACGGCGATGGCAGAAGGACCGAAATTGTTGAAGAGGCAGGAGAGATAGAGACAGAGGACCTTATACATGACGAGGATGTCGTTGTTACAATTTCACATACAGGCTACATAAAGAGGACATCGCTTGAGGAATACAGGCAGCAGAAGAGGGGCGGGTTTGGCGTTGTTGGCGCTGAGACAAAGGAAGAGGATGCTGTTGAGCACATACTTACCGCGTCCACAAAGAGCACTGTTCTCTGCTTTACAAACAAGGGCAAGGTGCACTGGCTGAAGGTTTACCAGATACCTGCTGTTTCCAGGTATTCAATGGGCAAAGCCATTGTCAATCTTTTGAATCTTGGGGAAGGGGAGAGGGTTAATGCGCTGATTCCGCTGAAGCAGTTTGATGAGCAGCATTACCTGATTATGGTTACAAGGAAAGGGCTGATAAAGAAAACGCCGCTGGATGCATTTTCGAATCAGAGAAAAGCAGGAATAATCGCCATAAGCCTGATGCCAGGGGACGAGCTTGTGCAGGTTCGCCTTACTCCTGGAAAGCTGCATTTCATTGTGGGAACTGCAAAAGGCGCTGCTGTGAAGTTTGACGAGGCTGATGTAAGAGGAATGGGAAGGACAGCTGCAGGCGTCAGGGCCATAAGGCTTGAGAAAGAGGACCATGTCATAGGGCTTGAAGTTGCGCTGGAGATAGGCTCATTGCTTACAGTGACTGAAAACGGCTACGGGAAAAGGACTGTTATAAGCGATTACCGTCTTACAAGAAGAGGCGGAAAAGGCGTTATCAACATAAAGACTTCTGACAGGAACGGGGATGTTGTCGGAATAAAGACAGTCCTGTCGCATGACGAAATAATGGTTGTCACGCTGAAAGGCGTTGTGATAAGAGTGCCTGTAACTGATGTTTCTGAGATTGGAAGAAATACGCAGGGCGTCAGGATAATGAAAATAAGGGAAGGGGACAAGGTAAAGTCCCTCACGAGAATAGTCAGCCAGAAGAAGTAAGCCCGCCTCCGGCGTTAGCTCATCGGCAGTATATCTTTTCTAATCTTAGCTCATTTTCTTTCAGAAAGCCCTTTTCCCTTAATTCATTTAGCCTTTTGTCATCAATCATTGCAAATCCTGCTTTTTGATGGCTGCGAATTGAGGCAGTATTCTCTTTCCTGACTGTGGCATAAAGGATTTTCAGCTTGTATTTTTGCGCAAGCAAATCCTCTGCAATCGCAGCAATCCCTTTGCCCCTGAATTTTGGCGCAATAATAACCTGCACAAAGCCTGAATCCTGAGGAAATCTTGCAGAAATATACCCTACAACGCCTGCTCTCTTGTTATCACACAGGATAGCATGATAAAACCCGTTTTCAGCAAGCAGAATCTCTTCATGCCCTTCAATGGATTCAAAATATTCTTTATAAAATTTAGCCAGCTTTATTTCCATAGCTGATAAAAAAGCAGGCGTATATATAAAGCTTGATGGACGACAGGGTTACTAGCGAAAATAGCCGAAGAAATAGTCATGCGTTACCTTTTTAAACCCTTGCAGAATCCGCCTGCTTTATGTACCAAAAGAATGATATGCCGGCAAAGTATTTAGAGGGAATTGTAGCACATCCTATAGTCCAGTTCTACTTTGAATTCGTGCACTTAAAACAGCTGTACAGGCAGGGCTGGCGGTTAAGGGGCGTTCCGGAAGACAAGTGTGAAAGCGTTGCTGACCATTCATTCGGAACCGGGGTGCTTGCTTATGTTGTTGCAAACGAATATTTCCCCAGTCTGGATGCTTCAAAGGTGCTTTTGCTTGCAACATTCCATGACCTGTGTGAAGCGCACGGGGGAGACCCGACGCCTCATGATAACATTCCGCCTGAGGTTAAATCAGCAAAAGAGTCGGCAGCAATCAAAAAGCTGTTCCGCAGTCTCCCGCAAGGGCAGAAATATGTGCAGATATGGGAAGAGTACGAAGAGCAAAAAACGCCGGAAGCAAGGTTTGTAAAAGAGATAGACCGGCTGGAAATGGCTTTGCAGGCTGCAGTGTATGAAAAGCAGGGCAGGGAAGACCTTGAGGAATTTTTCCCATGGGTGCAGCAGAGGGTTTCAAGCCCTAAAGTGAAAGAGATACTTGAAGACCTTCTCAGGATAAGAACAGAATAAATGCCGGAGGCCGGCTTTCTATGAAGAATCAGCAGTAATCAGGCCTTGGAATCAGGCCAGAGCATACTCTTCTTGAGCCGGCGCTGTAATCCCCGTCTCCGATGCGCATTATCTCTGCATCCATTGCGACAAACATGGCGTTTCTTTCTTCTGCGCTGAATATTGGGCGCCATCCGTCATAGCCCCACCATTCTTCAAGCGTTCCGGTTGTAATATCCCTCGGCAGATAAACAACAACATCTTCCACTCTTTTGTTCAGCAGCCTGTAAGCCATGTAATAATATGCCTTCTCCCCAACTCCCCTTGAGTGCAGCCAGCCAGCCATCTCTGCCTGATTCGGGGCATAGCCCATGTAAGGCTCAGGCTCTGCATGGTTTGTTTCATAAAACCTGCTTATCGGGACAAATATCTCATTTACAGGCACTTCCTGTGCTCCTCTTTTGTTGAAAAGGCCGTATGGGTCGTCGCCGTGTATTAATGCAATGCCTGTTGTTGGAAAGACGGGCCCTGTGTGCCCGCCGAGCGTGAAGTTTGTGCTGACAGGGATGTTTATTGTATAAAGCATTGCCTTGTACAGTGAAGTTGTTCCTGAACACCCTGCTGTCCAGCTTTTTTCGCCTGAAGGCGGGTTAAGGATTTTATCAACAGGATAGCTGCCGTTATAGCCGTATGCAAGGCGGTGCGAATATGCGTCTGCGCTTGCCTCATGGTACAAATGCTCCCTCATCCATTGGGTTAGCGCATATATTGTTCCCTCCTGTGTTGGCATAACCATGCCGTTGCTCAGCAGGAACTCATAGCTGTAAAACGGGTTCCAGTCTGTCAGGCCCTGCAGCCCGCCGCCATTCTCTCTTGTCATGTAGAGCCTGTAAGCAGACCGCTCAGGCTCGTAATTAATGAATTTCCTGCCGTCAAGAAGCAGGCTGAGCTGGGCTGAGCCATAGCCCGCCATGCTCCACGGCACTAGATGGTTTGCTTCAACATA
Source organism: Nanobdellota archaeon (assembly GCA_013329215.1). Taxonomy (GTDB): domain Archaea; phylum Nanobdellota; class Nanobdellia; order SCGC-AAA011-G17; family GW2011-AR17; genus UBA9640; species UBA9640 sp9640u. Next base: position 10,901 of record DUKS01000031.1, read on the forward strand.
AAGCGAAACAGCAAGGTGCGGGATGTACATATTCAGCGCCTCTTCTTCAGTGAACAGCTTAAGCGTTGCGTTTCTGGCTGCAGGCACGTCGCGGCCAATGGAAGGGGCGGAAAAAGGAAATGGCTGGCCTGTTTCCAGCAATGCAATGTAGTGGGCGAGGCTGTGCATCCTGCTTTGGGAATATATTATGCTTCTCCCTTCAGTGTGGGCTGCGTCTGCCCATACCATTGCAGCAAATATTTCCCCGTGCTCCCTCTGCAGCCCCTGGTATTTTGACATGTCAACAGATTCAAACAGCGGGTTTGCCCTGTCTGCAGGCGAAAGCCCAATCGGGTACGCAGGCTCTACCCCCGGCGGTATCCTCACCCTTGGCACAGGATACAAAATGCGGATAAGCCTGTCGCGCAGTGTGAGCCTTGGCTTAACCGATGCTGTTATTGGAGGCGATAGGTATGCTGCATCTTTTTCAAGGTCTTCTCTTGCATACTGCGCTTCAAGCGCAAGCTCATTAACTGCACCTTTTTCCTGCAGGCCCTGAGCAATTGCTTTTGCTGCAGCGCTTTTAACATTATTGTGGGGCAACGCTATCTTAATCAGGCCCCTTTCAGCGCCTGCCGCCATCATTGCAAATGCTATAAGCGCAATGAGCGCAATCACGGCCAGAATTGCTTTTTTTCCCATGCATTATAAGAACGAAGAGCTTATATTTAATGCTTGCTGCCTGTTTAGCATGGCTTCGGGGCTTTTTGCGGCGCGGGAGAAAATCAGCAAGCTTAAGGCAATATTGGATTTGGGATTTAAAGCGCCGATAAAGGAAACGGACATGGTGCTTTACCTGGGCGCATCGCATGGCGTTACAGCCCTTCTTGTTTCTGGGATGGCTGGCGAAAATGGCTTCGTGTTCTGCGTTGAGATGTCGAAGGATTCTATGAAATATCTTTTGAAAGTGTGTGAAACGCGCGCAAACATGGCGCCCTTGCTGTTTGACGCTTCCTTGCCCCTGCAATACAAAGGGCTTGTTGCAAAGTGCGATGTGATATACATGGACATTGCGCAAAAAAGCCAGGCTGATATCCTGAAGAAAAATGCAGATATGTTTCTCAAAAAGGGAGGAACCATAATCTTCATTGTGAAAACGCAAAGCATAGACACTGTAAAAGCGCCGCTGCTATTTCTGGAGGATCTGAAGAAACAGCTTTCATGGATGGAGATAGATTTTATTGCTGATTTGGATAAAACGCATGCAAAGCATTATGCAGTAATCGGAAAGAAAAAATAAAACCAGTTACTGCGCAAGATACTTCATTATGCCTGCCGGGGTTGCGCGCACAAGCCTTGACTTGTCATCTTTATTTGCAGGAATGTAAGTATATCTTATGTTGTAGGCTATAACTTCAGGCCTGCCTCCTGTGTTGAATGTCAGCAGGTTAATCCAGCCTTCTGGCAGGTTCCTGTCAAGCGGGTTTATGGAATAGCTGCTTGAACCGCACCACGGATGGTAATGGTGCAGTCCGTCAAAATCCATGGTGCTTGTTATCTTTGGGATTATTCGCGTGAGCTTTTTCCTTATTATGCCGAGCCTTTCTGCTTCTTCCGGCGCTGTTATGCCATGGATTACGGCTTTTTTCCCTTCCTCATGCGCATTCAGCACAGTTCCCCACTCGCCCCATTTGCGTTCGCTGGTCTTTTCAAGCAGCATTTCAAGCCCCTCTCTGTGGCTGATTACAACTTCGCCGCTTTCAGCAAAGTAATATTCCCCGGGGTTGTCATTCAGCTCTTCCTTTTTTCCCCTTACGCTGAGCCTGCTTTTTAAGCCATAGTAACCTATGCGCCCTGTATAAAGAATAAGCAATGCCTGAAAAGGCAAGGCAATGGGGTTTATGCTGCCGATTGCAGCTCTTCTTATCCAGTCTGCTGCCATCATCATGGCCATTGCACTAAAGCTTAAGTCGCTGTTTCCGCTGAAGACCCTGTTGGCTTGGTACCACAACTGCCTGCTGTTCATATATGCAGGGCAGAAAAAGCTTCTTTATAAGCCTTGCCCATCTCAAGCTTCCCTATTCCTTGAAACAAGCCAGCTGACAAGAATCCTCTTTCCTGCCTCAAAATTGCCTGAGCCTATTTCTGTTATATTTGCGTCCAGGTCAGCCAGGAATTGCTGCGTAAAGGCGTCATTGAATATGGGCCTGTAATACCTGCTTCTCAGGAATGTTTCCATTCGCATCGGTGATGAGGGGTCTGGGTAATATTTCAGCTCATGCGCCCTCTCTGCAATGAGCGCATAAGCGGAATAATTGTAGCCGAGCGCATACCGCCTCTTTACATAATTGTAGGTTGCAATATTGGCTGTCTGCTCTTCCGTTGTTGCCCCTGTCTCTTCATCAGGCACAGGATTATTGAATAAGATAAATTCAGGTATTGAGTAAAATACTTCTGCTTCAGGCACTTCCCTCGGCCCCCGCAGGTAGCTGCCTGAGTAAGGGTCATCGCCGTGCGCAAGCGCAATTCCCGCGGTCGGGAACACAACCCCTGTATGCCAGCCCAGCCTTCCGCTGTCCGGGAAATACTCGGGAAGCGAGCTGTTTTTCATAACAGGAATATTGATGGCGCTTAGCAATGCACCGTACAGCGATGCAGTGCCGGGGCAGCCTGCTGTGTATGAGTTTACCCCTTCCGGCGGGCTGAGGATTTTGTCAACAGGGTAGTTTGAGCTGTTATAGCCGTAGTCCTGCCTTACGCTGTATGCCCTAGGGTACCAGTCATGGAACAGGTGCAGGCCCATCCATTCTGTCAGCGCATAAATTGACTCTTCCTGCGTTGGCCTGATCATCCCGTTGTCGCGCAGGAAATAAAGATTGTTGAAGGCGTTCCAGTCGGTTATGCCCTGCGAGCCGCTCCCTTTTGTTTTATCCATTGAAAACTTGTACCTGTTTGTGGCGGAATTGTAATAAATGAACCTGCTTCCGTCAAACAGAATCCTAAGCCCGTTTTCATCATAGCCCCTAATGCTCCACGGCACAATATGGTTTACTTCTATGTAAAGTGAAGCTGCGATATGCGGCGCAAACATGTTCCACGCCTCTGTTTCGTTGTAATAAATGTTTACCGCCATTCCGCCAAGCAGGGTTTCCGAGGATATGCCGGGCGGAGGAGAAGTGTAAGGGAACGGGCCTCCTGTTTCCAATAATGCAATGTAATGCGAAACGCTTTCCATCTTTTGCTGTGAATATATTATGCTTTTGCCTGAAGGGCTTTCAGCATTTCTCCATTCCATCAGCCGGAATATCATGGGATTCTCACTCTGGAAGCGCTGGTATTTGGCCATGCTGAGTGCCGGGAACTTTCTTTTGTCTTCAGCAGAGAGGTTGATTGTGTATGCCGGCTCCCTTGCCCTTCCTGTGAATATGCCCCTGATTCTTGAGCTGATGGAATCCCGCGGGGTTCTTTGCGGCATTGCAGGCTCGGGCAGGAAAAAGCTGCCCTTTATAGCCCTGCTGTCTTCTTCGCTGTTGTATGGCAGAAGGGGATATTGTGCAGCGGCCTTTGCAATTGCAGGGCCGGCAGTGCCTGCTTTTTGTGATGCGCCTAACTGCAGCCTTACTGCATCGCCTGTAACATCCAGAGGCAAAAGGAATATTGCTGCCGAAACAAGAATAATTAAAATGCAGGGCAGGATTGACTTTGAAGCCATAGAAAGTATGAATATGGGGGCATATATAAGACTTACTTCTTCTCAGGCCGCCGGCCCTGCAGCGTAATAACCCCCTGGATATTTAGAAAAATAAAAAAAGAAAAATAAAATCAGGCAATCCTTGTGATGATGCCGTTTGTAACCGTTACTGTTTTTCCGTCAGCTGTCCTGTATGAGCCGCTCACGCCTTTTACTGCAGCGTTGGATGCATCCTGTGTTGAGTAGCCGTGGCTGGAAAATATTCCTTTCCCGCCCATAAACTGGCCGCTGTACTGCAGGTCATTGGCTGTCTGCCCGTAAATCCCAACATGGTCTGTTGAAAGGCCGGCAACACCCCAGTTTCTGGTTGAACTGCCCATTACTCCTGCCCCGCCAAAGGAAACCCCCTTGACCCCTGTAAATTGCCTTGTGCCGTCTGCCGCGCTTCCTTCACCGATTGATTCCCCTATAATGGCATTGCCATCGAATGCCCTTGCGTAAACTGCATATCTGGGGATGGTGTCCCTGCTTCCGTTGAAGACAGCGACCAATGCATGCCCTAACCCTGAAAATGCAGAATAGCCTACATTCTCCATGTCAATCGGGGTTGTCGTTGGCACGCCGCTGCTGGTTTCCCTTGACGGTGGCGGTATTGAGTCCCCGCCCGGCGCCGACCCGCCCGGCACCCGCACATTTGCCTGTGTTGCCGCTGCTTTTGCAGACTTGCTGCCGATAAACCTGTCAAATATTCCTGCTGATGCTGTTGCAACAAGCAGTATGCCTATAACTGCCATTATAAGAATAAATTTGTTTTTCATATTATCATCTCCATGGGGTTATAGATGTAAATACGACTATTTATTCTTTGCTATTATGGAGGATAATCCTGTAGGTTATATGACATTTTGAACAGGATTATCCATCAGATAATTCTGCCTATTTGTCATCTAAGTCGCAGAATTATCTATAAGAAGAATTAGCGAAGCTTTCTTGTTTCTTACTTCTTCTCAGGCCTCATCGTGGGAAACAGAATTACGTCCCTGATTGACTCTGCGCCTGTGAGAAGCATTACCATCCTGTCTATCCCAATGCCTAACCCGCCCATTGGCGGCATGCCGTGCTCCATTGCAAGCACGAAATCATCATCCATAGGGTGCGCTTCCTCATCGCCTCCCCTTCCTTTCTCAGCCTGCTCCTCGAACAGCTTTCTCTGGACAACAGGGTCGTTTAATTCAGAATATGCATTGCCCGCCTCCCATCCCATCATGTAAGGCTCAAACCTTTCAATGTGGTCCTTGTCACCCCTTTTTGCCTTGCACAGGCAGGTTGATTCCTTGGGGTGGTCTGTGATGAATGTGGGCTGTATTAATTTTTGGGGCACAAGCGCGTCAAATATTGCCTCAATCGCATGCCCTTTGCTGTATTCGCCTTCATATTTTATCTTGTAATCGCGCATCATCTTTTCAAAGTCTTCTTCCTTCATTTCCCTTACATCGATGTTTGTGTGTTTCTTTATCGCATCAACCATTGAAATGCGCTGCCACGGCTTTGAAAAGTCTATTGTAACGCCGTTGTAAACTATCTGCTCTTTTCCGAGAACTTTTTTGCATACGAACTTAAACATCTCTTCTGTCAAAACCATCATGTCATTGTAATCCCTGTAAGCCCAGTAGCATTCCATCATCGTGAACTCGGGGTTGTGCGTCTTGTCCACTCCCTCGTTCCTGAAATTCTTGCAGATAGTGTAAACAGCCTCAAACCCGCCTGCTATGCACCGCTTCAGGTAAAGCTCGGGAGATATTGACAGGTACATGTCCATGTCCCAGGCATTAATTCTGGTCTTGAACGGCTTTGCTTTTCCGCCCCCATATACCGGCTGCAATAGCGGGATTTCAACCTCAACAAACGAATTCTTGTCGAGGAATTCCCTTACGGCTGAGATTATTTTGCTTCTTGCCTCAAACACGCATTTCACTTCAGGGCTTGTAGCCAGGTCAAGATACCTTTTCCTGTATTTCACTTCAGGGTCGACAAGGCCGTGGAACTTCTCAGGCATGGGGCGTATTGCCTTTGAAAGCATTTCTAATTTATTCACTTCTATTGAAAGCTCTCCCCTTTTTGTCCTGAAGATTATGCCTTCAGCGCCTATGAAGTCGCCTAGATCGAATAATTTCAGCAAATCATAATCCTTTTTTAATATGTCATTTGAAAAGTAAAGCTGGATTTTGCCTGTATTGTCCTGGATGTGGGCAAAAGTTATTGCGCCCATCCCCCTCATGCTCATTATCCTGCCTGCAGCCCTGATTTTCCTGTCAGTGCGCTCTTCAGGCTTCAGTGCTTTGTACTTTTCCTGCAAAGAGCCCGCATCCTGCTTTTTATTGAAGCTGTAAGGGTACGGCTCTATTCCCTTTTCCCTCAATTCCTTCAGTTTTGCAAGGCGCTCGTTTATGAGCTGCTGTTCGGGATCCATTTTACAAATGAAAGAATATGCTGATATTTAAATGTGTTGCCGCTGATGGGAAGGCAGGCCTCCGGCATGGTTTTCGTTAGCTCTCGCATCTGGCATAGCCGGCTGCATGCTGCTTATTTCGGGTTTGGAAAAGCGTTATATCTCACCGGTAGTGAAGAATCCAAAGGTTTAAATACTCGCTCTTAATGCACAGCAGGGAGATAAACATGACCGAGATTCATTTTAACGCACCTGTAAAGCTGGAAGACATTAAGTTTGATGTTACCTTAGACAGGCAGAGGAATCCCTTGCCTCAGGATGTCCAGCAACGGGTTGACACTGCATTTAACGCGTTTGCGGACAAAGCAGAAGCCAAATCAGGAAAACGGCCGACAAAAGGGCAGAACTGTGTTCTTGCAAACTATAGGGCCATGCCAAACGGGCTTGAGGGAGTATGCAAAATTGCGACATTTGATGAGGTGCTTTATTTCGCGCGCTCCCAAATACCCGGGCAGGATTATGAGTTCGGAAGAAAGCAGGTGGGGTTTCCGATTGCGTCATGGGGCGTTTTGCTTTCAAATGATAATCAGCTCCTGTTTGCCAGAAAAAGGGGGGCTGAAGGAGCCTATGAAGGAAGCCCGTACAGCGCTTTTGGGACGTTAGTCTCAGCTGACAAGGATATTGAAAAGGAAAGGATTTCTCCGGGAAAGCTTTTAGAGAGGTCTGTTGCAGGAGAAGCAGGAAAGGCTATTTGGGAAAGAAGGAAAGCAATCAATTATTTGGGGCTTAATGTTTACGATGAAAACAGCGCGAAAGTCAATAACGGGTATGATACTGTATGGGAAATAGCTGTTGATGCCGGCATGGAAGAGATTATGGCGCTTCTTGAAGAGAATCCGCAGTTTGAGGCGAAATCAAAGGCAAGCCCTGTCATTGCAAGCCCTGAAAGATTAACTGACTTTGCTGCTGCTTATCCGACAACCACATCCGGATTGTCGGGAATCTTTAATTACATCGGCTCCAAATTCGGGCATATTGAATTATTGAACCAGTATGCGCGCTACATGCAGGCAATGGGAACAGAAGCCCGCGATTTGAAATTCTGCCCGGTTAGGTAAAGGGCGCTTTCGGAATATCCGCAAAAACGTCCATATTTCCGGCAACCATAACCTATATAAATATTGTACGCCTTTGCAATATCATGGAAAAGCGGTGGTTATTCATTACAATCATTTGCCTTGCATTTGTTTCTGTTGCGTTTTCACTGAATGAATTCACAGGATTTGCAAGCCAGGGCGGCCCTGAAGGAATGGCTCCGCCTGGAATGATAGGCCCCACTGAAGAGGAAAAAGCCTGCATGATACCGTGCGTTTCAGAAGGCTGCGAGCCAAACGATATGGAATGCAGGATAAAGAACAGCGGGAAATGCCAGGCAAAGTGCAATGCTTACAAGCCCGAGCCTGCCGATGAAGGCCAGGCGTGCATGGAATCATGCGTTGCAGTAGGCTGCGGCATGGCTGATTTTGCATGCCAGCAAACCAACAAGGACAAGTGCGAACAGGAATGTGGAATGATAAAAGAGCCTGAAGCCAAGTCAGAGGAAGAAGCGTGCATAAGGGAATGCGTGAGAAAGGCTGACCCTGTTTTAATATGCCGCCCGGGAGAGGGCGGGGAGAAGGGCAATGAAATATGCCAAAGGTGCGCAGCGGAATGCGTGCATCTTTATGCAGGCCCGTGCCTTGGCGAAGAAAAGCTTGAAGAGCAAAAGAAGGCATGCGTTACATGCGAGCACTGCTACGGCGCACCTGTAATGGGAGATTCAGGCGAAGGCTACCAGTGCATAGTTGGTGTTGAATGCAAAGATGCGTCTGCTGAGTTCGGGGACAATCCAGGCTCTGGGCCGGGAATCGAGCAGGAAAGCATTGTTTCAAGAGTAAGTGAAAGTGTCGGGAATGTGGTTGAGCGGGTAGGCAATTTCTTTAAGGGCTTGTTTGGCATTGGAGATGAAGCGCCTGAAGAACAGCAGGCTCCTGCCGAAGCGCCAAGCACCGAAAATGTGCCGGAAGCGCCGGCTGAAGCCCTTTCTGCAGAATAAGAAATTCTTTTTAAGGTTCCCACTCTTCTCCGTTGAAGAGGCTGTTTACGCCGCCTATTGCGCCGTCGTACATGAAAAGCTCAACTCCGCAGTCAGCCAGCAGCGTAAGCGCATAGTCTGTGCTTTCCCACCATCTTTTGGGGGTCTTCATTATCATTGCCCTGTGCCCTACCATTTTTTGGATGCCTACATCTATGATGGCCTTTGCGCAGTCAGTGCATGGCACCCAGGGCATATACATTGTGGCGCCTTCTGTTGATTTGCCTGCTCTTGCAGCCGCGTATATGGCTGCAGGCTCTGCATGTATTATGTGCTTTAATTTCCAGTCCCTGTTATCCCTGTTTTCTTTAGCGGCTTTCAGGCCTTTTGGAAAATGGTTTACGCCGCATGCAATTGCCTCTTCCAGGGAAGGGTTTGCGATTACGGCTCCTGTTTTGGTGACGGGATCGTCGCTCCAGCCCCATGCATAAAAATATGCGCCTCTGAGAAAATACCTGTGCACTTCCCCTTCAATCAGTTTTATGGTCGGATTCCATTCGTCTGCCATCTTGCACTCCTTCTTTTTTGCCTGCGCATATGCGCCTTGGCTGATTGTGCATAGTGATGAATGCATTGTATATAAAGCTTGCGCTAAAATGTTTGAAAATCGGCCTGTTTTATCGCCTTGAAATATATACATTTTTTTACAAACAGGCAGCAAAATCTATATAAGCATAGAACGGCTATAAATATGGATAGATTGAACTTTAAAAAGAGGGTTTAAGCAGAGAATGGCAGATTCAAATAATCAGCAGAAACCGCAGATGCAGGCAAAGCCTTTTCCTGTACAGCAAACTCCTGCACAGCAGCCAAAGCAGGCAGCTCCCCAGCCGGTACAGCAGCCAAAGCAGGCGGCCCCTCCTTCACAGCCGGTTCCGCAGCCAAAGCCCCAGCCGCAAGCTAATAGCCAACAGCCAATAGCTAACACTCAGCAGTCTATTCCCCAGATGTCTGTCCCGCAGCAGCAGGCTCCCTCTCCTGAAAAAAAGCAGTCGTTTTTTGAAAAGCTGTTCAGCTCAAAGCAGGAGCAGGAGCTTAGGAAGGTGGAGCTTCAGACGGCGTACAAGCCGCTTTTCAAGATTTCATTTCCAGAAGACATTCCAGTGATACCTGAGCTTAAGGACCCTTCAACATTAAACGTCAGGTACAAGGTCATAGACCCGTATGTTGACATTCATGTCTACTGGGACGCGCCGAACAATGAGCTTGTTTATGACATTGAGGAGCCGAAGCTCACTGCGGATGAGCTTGAAGACCTAAGGGTGATTGAAGAAGGGCTTACAGAATTAATCAATATCAGCTTTATCAATATTGAGAATATGGACATTGTGATTGAGTTTGTCGAGAAAAACCTGAAGCTTATACTTGACGAGCTGGGGATAAAAGTGTCAGAGGAAACATTCCTCAAATACATGTATTTCCTGTACAGGGACTTTATCGGCATGGGAATTGTTGAGCCTCTGCTGAAGGATTATTTTATTGAGGATATTGAATGCAACGGGTTTAACACTCCTATATATATAGTACACAGGAAATACCGGAACCTCAGGACAGTTGTTTCTTTCCCGGACATAAAATCCCTTACAAGCTTTGTTGAAAAGCTGGCGCAGAAATGCTCGCAGTATGTTTCTTATGCAAACCCGCTGCTTGACGGAGTCCTGCCTGACGGTTCCAGGGTTAACGCTACATACACTGAGGACATTACATCAAGGGGCCCGACATTCTGCATTACAGAAGGCAATATACAAATGGGCAATGGCGCTGTCAAGGATATCGCCGGATTGTTTAACGAATGCAAAGGGAAGTTCGGGTGCAAAGAAGTTGAGGGCGATGAGGTTATAGAGCTTAAAGGCGTAGAGGCATGCGGCGTTAGGGCTGAAAACCTTAAACAAATCCGGGCTGATATTAAAACAATAATAAAATTAAAGCCGCCGGAACGGCTTGTGCATGTGG
>DUKS01000031.1:21135-23403 GCA_013329215.1 Nanobdellota archaeon
CCATTTGTTTCATGTGGCGGATAATATGATGGGGCTTGTGCAGGCAAAGGACTTAAAGAAAGGCATGTTTTTGCCAATGCCTTCCAAAGTTGAGGCTAGCGGCGAAAGGCAATGCATAGATATCGGCGCTCTTTTAAGGCAGTTTTCAAAAGAGAAAAAAGTCTGCATTGTTTCAACAGAGGCTGTAAAAAATCTTGTTTCTACTGTTGTAGGCTCCGGGAAATGCTGCAAAAGTGCCGAAGATTATGGCGTGCATGAGTCCTATTTCTATGACGTCATTTCAAGGGGATGCTCTGTTTCTTTCAATGTGCTTGACAAGGTTTGCGCCCGGTCAAATACAGGCATTGATTCGCTTGGGGAAGTCAGCATAGTTGTTTATGGCGGCGGGACAAAAGGCAAGACGAAGGCTGTAAAATTGCCTTCTGCTGTTGATGAGGTTCTTGCTTATATTGCCGGCGCAGTAATCAGCGACGGCCACCTCAGCAAAGCAAGCATAGACATAAGCTGTTTTGAGGAAGGATTTAGAGAGGCTGTAAAATCTGCTCTTATATCAAAGTTCGGCAATTGCGAAACATATTACAACGGCAACAGGGTATATCTTTGCAACCTGTTTGTGCCTTACTTTTTCAACAAGGCGTTTGAAATCCCGTTTGGGAAGAAAAGCAGAACCGTAGCAGTGCCTGAAATAATCTTCAAGTCGGACAGCAAGGCTATAGCCTCATTTGTCAGGGGGCTTTTTGACGGGGACGGCACATGCAGCTCTGGGCTGAGCTATAAAACAAGTTCAAAAGAGCTTGCGGAGGGGCTTTCTTATCTTCTGGCAAGGCTGGGGATTTACTGCTATCTGGATAATAAAGGGGAGCAATACAAGGTGACAATCCCATCCATTTATGAAGCAAAGTATTCGGAATTAATCGGGTTCAGCAATAAATTTAAGGCGGAAAAACTAAAGTTACTGCTTGGCAGGAAAAGCGAGACAAAAAGCTACATAAACCACGGAAGGGCGCCTGCAAAACCATTCCTGTCCTTAATGAAAGAGGCAGGCATATCAAAGAATTTTATTGCAAAAGAGCTTGGAGTAAGCTATAACAGGATGCTGTATTATGATTCGCTCGCAAAGCCGTTTGCAAACCGAATTGCCGAAACAATAGAGTCCAAGTTCAAGAAAGAATCCAAATTTAAAATGAGCCAGCTTGCAAAGCTGAATTATATCAAATGGCTTGCAAATAACGGCTATGAATATGTTAAGATCAAAGAGGCAAGGGAATACGAAAACACTGACAAGCTGAATGTTTACGATGTTGAGCTTGAGCCCTGCAAATTCTTTATCGGCGGGAATAAGCCAATGGTGCTGTTTGACACAATCAGGAAATTCACAAAAGAGCCGTGGACTCCAATCAAGCTGATGGACTTCAAGACAGTGTCGCCTGAAATCTTGGCATATATCTGGATTTTGATTGAGAACAAGTCCAACATACTTGTAATAGGGGGCACTGGCTCTGGTAAAACTTCATTCCTTAACGCAATTGCATTTTTCATACCTCCTGCGGCAAGGGTTGTCAGCATTGAGGATACAAGGGAGCTTAACTTAAGGCATGAGAACTGGCTGCCTGCAGTGTCAAGGGCCGGCGCAGGCTCAACGACAATCACCGGAGAAAAGCATGGTGAGGTGAACCTGTTTGATTTGCTTAAAGAAAGCCTGAGGCAGAGGCCTGACTACATAATTGTTGGAGAAATCAGGGGCAAGGAAGCATTTGTCCTGTTCCAGGGCATGAGCACAGGCCACCCGTCATTCGGCACAATGCACGCAGAATCAACCAGCACTGTTGTAAAGAGATTAATGATGCCGCCAATAAGCCTGTCGCCTGCAATGATAGAGGCATTGGACGCCTTATGCATTATCACGCCTGCAAAAGTTGGGGGAAAAGAAGTCAGGAGAATAAGCGAGATTGACGAGATTGTAACTGTGAACGAAAGAGGGGATTCAGTAATCAATGTCCCGTTTGTAAGGGACCCTGCAAAAGACACTTTCATGTTCAAGACAAGCAGCAAGGTGTTTGACAAGATAATGAAGAGGACAGGCATGCCGTGGAAAGAGCTTTTGAAGGAGTTTGAGATGAGGTCAAAGCTTTTGATGGAAATGTACAGGAGAAAGATATTCGGATTCGCGGAAGTGCAGGATGTAATACACGAATATTACAAGATGCCGGATGCTGTTTTGAAGAGGTTCGGACTGATTAAGTGATTGTTTTCGGAGAAAAAATGAGC
>DUKS01000031.1:23569-24221 GCA_013329215.1 Nanobdellota archaeon
GGTGGGATGTTTAAAAAGGAGGCAGTAAAATGAATTTGTCTTTGAACTATTGGGATAGCCTTGGCAGGAAAGGCGCGCTTAAGCGGAATTTTGGGGTATTTGTGCTTATAGCTGTCATGATTTCTGCTGTAATGGCGCATTTTGCTTTGTCTGAAGCAAGCGTGTATGACAAGGTTTCTGCAGGTGATTATACTGATACGGGGCTGGATACAACAAGGGGTATCTCAATGGACCTTGTTGAGAAAGGATTAACGCATAAAGTGCTGGAGTTTGAGATAACCAATGAGATACCAGCACAGGACATACAATTGCTTATTGCAGAAACCAATTTCAATGCAAATGCAGGCGCTTTGTCAAAGCGTTCTGTTGTTTCTCATGAAGAGTCTGTTTATGCAACTGTTTGCAATCCTTATACACTGCCTGAGGAAGCGAATGGAAGCATTATGACAGTAGAGAACTGCACCACATCCCAGGCAGGCACAAGAACTGTTGAAGCTGAAGAATGGCTGCCTGTTGCGCTGAAAGCTTCTGAAGAAAATGCTGATGCTTCGCTTTCCACGTTTAACATTCTCTCAAAAGGTAAATACCGGTACTCGTTTGACACTCCTATTGTGAATACAGCCCGCGGCTGGGGCAATGCAGGAACAGTGTT
>DUKS01000008.1 GCA_013329215.1 Nanobdellota archaeon
GCGAGCTGCTAATATTTGCATAAGCAATAATTTATTTCTTAGTTATAATCAATAAGCCTTAAATACAGCAAACCCCAATAAAAACGTGAGGTGGTTCATTTGAAATACATCCTATTCGCACTAATTGCTATAGTTCTCTTGTCTGGCTGCTCGCAGAAAGCGCCTGAAAACGCACAGATTGCAAACCCGGCTTCTGTTTATTGTGAGGAACATTCAGGAACTCTTGAACTAAGAAATGCCCCTGAAGGGCAGACAGGCTATTGCAAGTTTGCAGACGGCACCGAGTGCGAAGAATGGGCTTACTACAGGGGAGAATGCCCGAGGAAAGCAACGACAAAGGAAGTGGAAGTTGAGCCTGCTGCTGAAACAAATGAAGAGCAGAATCCTGTTTCAATATCATCTTCAATAGAATCAAACTGCATCGGCTTTGTTATAGGCGGCGAAGACGAGGCAAGCACAATAGCACAGGCAAAAGCAGCATGGGAAAGGCCGCACGAAGGGCCGTTTGTCTGGGAAAGGATAGAGCCTTCAAAAGGCGAATTTGATTTTGAAAAAACAGACAGGTGGGTTCAGGCAGCGCAGGAAAACAATGTTGCAATATTAGCCACAGTCTGGCCTTATGCAGGATGGGACCAAAGCAAGTGCCATGATGCTTCATGCGAAGTTGCTTCAAACGACCAGTTCTACCCGTATGAAAAGATGGGCTATAACGGCGGGATACCAAAGTCAAGGTGCAAGCCGTGCAGCATGGAGGACTATAAAACATTTGTTACAAAGCTTGTTGAGAGATATGATGGAGACGGAAAAGAAGACATGGAAGGATTAGAAACACCAATCAAATACTGGGAAGTGCTTAACGAGCCTGAGATGAAAGGCGGAGATTTGGCATTCTTTAAAGGGACTGAAGCAGAATATGCAGAAATACTTTCACAGAGCTATTCTGCCATAAAAGCAGCCTGCCCTAACTGCAAGGTATTGCACGCAGGGGCAGCAGGCACAGAAGACTGGATGCTTGCGTTCTGGGGAAAGGTGTTTGATAGTTCAAAAGATTTTGACATTGCAAACATACACTTCATAATGATGGGCGACAAGGCAACTTTAAATGTAAAGGATTTCAAGGCGCTTTTGGCTTCAAAAGGAATTTCAAAACCGATATGGGTGACTGAAGCGGAGTATGAGAGCTCTGCAGACGTTGCATCTTCATTTTCAGGCGCATTAAAGGAAGGGGCTTCAAAAGTCTTTTTCACAAGGTTTGAAGTCGGAAAAAGAGGGCCGCCAACGCCGGGAGTAGTTGATCTGGCGTATGATGGGCTGAAGTGCTAAAAACTGCCCTTTATTTGGCGTATAAGGCTCGATTTTTAGGGTTACAGCGCCTTCCCGGGAATACCCTATGCTTAATATATACCGGGATTCCCGGTAAAAACAAGTTAGAGGAATAAGCTACTGCATTTCTGCCATCTGCTTAGCCATGTTCCTTATCTTAGCCAGCAAGCCGCCCCTGTATTTCAGGTTGTCTTTATGCCAAAGCAATTCCTCTGTTGCAGGCTCTTTTCCCGAAGCATACCCTGTTAGAATCAATTTATGCCAGCCGGGATTGCCTTTCTCATAAATCCCGTAATGGCAGGTTAAGTGAAGTGCAGGGCGCTCTTTTGCTATTGTTTCAGGCGGCTCATTGTAATGCAATCTGACGCCAAGCCAATCAGAAGCTGAAATAATGCTGCTGCGCATTTCACCGCATTCAACAGGCACATCAACATATAAGTCAGCAATTATTTTCTCGGCAGGATATTTTGCATATGGTAATTCCCCAAGCTCTCCCCATCTCTTCCTTTTATCCTCTATCATAATCATACCCTTTATTCCTTAAATATTCCCTGACATGCTTCTCCTGCAGGTCATAAACACCTGTAAAAAGATATTCTTGTTCCCATTTGGCAAAATCATCTATCTTATCTTGTATGCTGTCAATAAGCTTTTGCGGAACTAAAGATGGCTTAAACATAAAAAAGAAGAAGAATATATTATCATATACTTTTATTGTAGCGTCAATCAGCCCAAATTCTTGGGAAATGGCATTAAGCATACTGCGCAGCCCTTCCTTGTCTGAAATCAGGCTTTGGGCTTTATGCGCATATACATATCCGCCTTGGGCAACCGAATGGCTGAACTTATAGATTCTCCTGCCCTGCTTATCTGTTTCAATCTTCATTTCAGCCTCTTAAGCCTCCTGTTCACCGCCTCAATGTCAAACTTTTCAGTGTCAAAATCTTCGCCGAGCCATTCTACTATATATTCTTTGTAATCCGGATGTTTCTTATTTTTCCTTATCTTTAACAATTCCTCATATCCACAAGTTCCGCCCGCATCTTCAGGAGGGCAGGCTCTTTCGCCTTCGATACAAACAGGCGCTTTTTCCGCATTTTCAAGAATCTTTTCAACAGTAATCAGGTGCTCCCAATTGTCGCCGAAATCATAGGTATAAACAATCTTCTGTTTGACTGCATTAAGCACACTTTTAACCTTCAGCTTTCTGGAATCCTTTACCACAACTTCATCATCAGGATCAGGAATGCCTATTTCCTCATCTTCATTTAGGTTAAACTTGTATAGGTGATAGTCATTCCAGCCCATTACTTCCTGTATAACCTTGTGAAGCTGGTGGAATGTAATCTTATCGTCAATTAAAAATCGCCTCCATGCCAATGGCTGTAAATCCATTATCTCTATCTTTAGCTGCAATATCATTTTATTACCTCCTGTTTATTCCTCTGAATCAAATTCATCTTTCAAGCCTTCCTCATCGAGAAGCTTCTCGTATTTATCGCAAAGGGCATAATATCTAGCCCTGTCCTTTCTTTCCCTTGCCAATTCAAGCAAGAAATAGATTAAGCTATACAGCCCATAATCGCCATCCTTGACATTCTCGGCTTCCTTCTCAACCATACTGATAAATCTCTCTCTGTCATTATCTGAAAGCCCCGCCAATATTGTCTTATTTGCCGATTCAAAATCATACTCCGGTTTTGCCTTAAGGTATTCGATATATTCTTTGAATAATTCCTCAACACTGCAAAGATTAAGAATGCACGTGAAATAATTGGCAATGAACTTTTCAAAATTCAGCTTTCCAACAATGTCTTCATAATCAAAATAATTATAGTCATTCTGGAGCAGAAGGAACATTAGCTTTTTGTAGCATATTCTTGCAATAAGATAGTTCTGTTTTTTAAACTCATCTTCAATCATTCGGAAATATGCCTTAATTGTTTTCAGCCCTTCCTGCCCATATTTGTAGTCAAATTGGTATGCGCCGCTCTTTGCGCCCCTTATGAACTTGTCAATGTCCTTTCCCAGAGAATCCTCGCTCAATGCGTATGAATATGTTTTGATGATTTTCATTTGCGCCCTTGAAAGAAAGATAAGATTAATTATTTTATAAGCTTAATGGAACGGTATTTTAAAGCAGATAGATACTTCATAAAAAATTATCTTCCCTTCTTAGCTTTCTCAGCTTCTGCTTTAAATCTTTGCCTTATGTCCAGAATCTTGTTTTCATCAAGCCTATTGATTATGCCTTTGCACTTTACAATAAATGCCGGCGCGCTTTCCAGAATTTTTCGGGATTGCTCATCGGGGACTTCCCTGTTCACATAATATTGGGAATCCACCCTCGCCGCCATCGCATCCTGTATTAGCGTAAGCTCATCTCCGGTGAAATAATCTTTTAAGAAATGCCCTGCAAATGCCAATGTGCAGGCATGGATTTCGCATTTAATGCCTATCCTTTGGAGAACCGCATAGAGGGCAAAATACAGCGAATAATAGGATTTGGCGATTTTCCATTCAAGAACTTTTTCAGTCCTTGCCGAGCCAATGGCATCTTCCGCCTTGATTAAATATCCTCCTGCGAGATTGGCATTCGGTTCTACAAGGCAAGGCCCGTCATTTTTCCTTATGCACCACCCTATTTCAGCCATTTTTCAAGCACGGCTGTAACAAATTGCTCTGAGTTTAAAAAGATTACGTGGCTTTTCAGCACTTCCTTCAGGAATATGTCAGATTTCAATGAATTTTTAAAAATGCTGAAGGGATAGTTTTGTATATGGATATCTATTCCGTATGCAGCCCCTGCCTTTTTAACAGCGCCGGCATCGCACTCGCCGGCAACAAATATATCAAAATCCGAATCCTTTTTTTCAATGCCTTTTGCATAGCCTCCGAATATCGCGCCTATGCCTTTTATATGCGGCTTTATCTTGGCTATAATCTCGGATATCAGGGCATGGCCCTCCTTAAATGCAATGCTTTTATAATGCTCCGCCATTAACAGGTAATCCCCGGCAGATTCTGTTTGCTTAATTGAATAAACCTTTGTCCTGCCGCGCATTTTGGACTCCACCGCCGCCTTATCCTCAAGGCTCCTGAGCGCAAGCTGCGCCGCGCGGGGGCTTATGCGCAACAGCCTTGCAATCTCCCTTATATGGTATTCCCTGCCATAATCCGTGAATAAAGAGATAGTCCTTAATTGGATTTCCGTAATGTTTATTTTTTTATACATATGTATAATTTAGTATACGTTTGTTTATAAAGCTTTTCATGGCTGCCGGTTAATCAAAAAGCCCGAAAAGAAGGCGGCAAGGGGGATAATAGCTTTATCCGCAGATTCGCAAACAGCCCCTTGAACCCCCAGCCACTTGCCACTCGCCAAAGAGGCGCAAGAGCATTATAAACAGGAAGGGACACCTATTAAGCATGAATATTATATACACTATCGGGTATGCACAAAAGTCTTTGGAGCAATTTATCAAACTGCTTAAAGAGAATGGCATAACATCAGTAATTGATGTAAGACTCTACAGAAATTCCCAATGGATAAAGTTTGCAAAGGAAGGTAGCCTTAAGCATTTGCTGGAACAGCATCTTAACATAAAGTATAAGGCAATGCCCGAGCTTGCGCCGACACCAGCTTTGCTAAAGGCATACCGCAAAAACAAAAGCTGGGAGAATTATGAGCAAGAATTTAATGAAATAATAAAAGGAAGGCATTTGGAACGATTTAAGGATAATATTCTTGGCGAGAATGAAAATGTCTGTTTTCTCTGCATGGAAAGCAAGCCAGACAAATGCCACAGAAGGCTGATAGCGGAGTTTTTTAGCGGGCTGAAAGCAGGGGCTGAGGTAGTGCATTTGTGAATAAAGAATCGCTATATAATCTCTATTTCAAGGAACTCCTAAACCATCCATTTCTATCTATATAATCCTTAAACTTTTCTTTAAGGGAGTTTCCATGTTTTAGGATATATGCCTCTTTCAGCAGGCAGGTTAAATTGTGAAGAATGATATCTTCATATCTTCCATTGGCATATGCCGGAATGCACTGGTAAGAATCCCCACCAAAAGGGCAATTTATTTCATCGCCTGCTTTTCCTATTAACCTTATAACTTCGTTAAAAAAAGCACCCTTATTCCATTTTTTCCCTCTCCAAGGTTGGATTTCTTGAAAGGCATAATGTTTGCCTGTAAACCCAAAAATACCTTTCTCTTCCATATTTATATTGAAGGCATAAGGGTTGGGAAGTTTGTCCATAGCAGTTCTTATTTGCGCACGAAACTCTTCTATGCTGTCTGATTTTTCTCTTTGGATTATTATCGCTTCATTTTTCCAGAGAACACCCAGCGTGGTTATATCCGAGGCTTCATAATTCCAACAATGGCTATGGCTTATGTCATTTGCTATTTCAATATCCACAATGGGCACGTCTGATTTTATGTTTGTTGAGAATCTTCTTTCTATCATCTTATCACCTCTCCACCAAAAAGGGATATACCCTTTTTAAGCATTTATTTAATGGAATATAGATATTAAATCGGCTCTATATTATTGGCATTGACGATCAGATTAGGAATTTTATGGCTGTGCTTGGATATTCTCTTCTCCTCTTCCACTATGCCGCAAACACGGATTCTTTTGCCTTCTGCTGTGTCCCTACTCATTTCCGCTCCAGCCAAATCATTTCGAACAATAACGCATATTTGCGCCCCTTTCTTTTTAGCATCATGTGATAAATCTTGAAGGATAAGCTCTTGCACATCTATAAAAATAGTTTTCAACTGCTTAAAGCAGGATTTATGACCGCAGGCGCATTCTGAGGGCTTTTTTAGCCCATTCCCTGCTTGCATCAAGAGCATTTCACTTCCGCAAGAGGGACATTCAAACTTACTGCATATTGGCTCCAGCCATGCTTTTGATTGTTTTATAACATTTCCCTCCATTATTATCAATTTCCCAATATGCTCTTTGCTTATGCTTTTTATCTGCACTTTCTGACTGTCAGGGATATTTAAGAGCCTCGCATTTATGTTGCTTATGCCTATTAATTTGCCGAGGTTATATTTCCCTATATGCTTTACCTGCGCCAGCTGTTTAGCAGAAAGGCCGTTAATCCAATTCCGCATTCTGTGAATCATCGCTGTTTCCAATGCATCTATGGTTCCCCTTGGCTTGTCCAATAATTGCTCTGCAGCGGCCGGATTGAATTTTGCAAGCTTGGAAAAGTCTATTGGGATAGATTCTTTCCCTTTGGTTGCCGCTTCCCGCAAGTCAGACTCGTAAAAGTTTTCAATAAAGGTTTCAAATAATTCTTCAAGCTCAAATTTGTCAATTGCCATTATTTTTGTCTTCTCTTTGTTTATCGTTTCTTTAGTTTAGATAATCTTTCAAAACTTAATCCATAAAAAGATACATTACATTCATTGACAGGACAGACGCCTAAAAATTGTAATTTAATGAATTTGAATCCTATATTCTCTGCCATCTTACGAAATTCAGCTAATTTAATCAAATCTCGATTATTACTATCTGTTTCCTTGTTCTTAGGGTAATTTTGATTAAGGAAGCATTCAGCCATATAGAACCTTCCACCCTCATTTAATATCTTCCAACATTCGATTAATGCTCTTTCTCTTTCTTTATCTTCGTACCCAATATAATGAAATACCTTCATAGAAAGTAATATATCAAAAGATGAATTTTCAAATGGCATATTCAGAATATCTGCTTTAAGTAACTGCAATCTTTCATTATAATGCTTATTTCTTTTTAATGCTTTATTATCTATTCCTACAAATGTAAAGTTTCTAAAGATTTTTGAAAACTGTTTGAGTGTATGTCCCTTACCACAACCAATCTCTAATATTTGATTTGGATTACCGATTTCATTTTCTAATCTATTTTTTAACCATGCTTGTAAAGACTTTACTAAAACTCTCTTTTTTTGCCAATATACATATTTGGCATTCAGCAACGACCATACCTCAGATTTTCTTATATTTCGCATTAGTTTATCCTTTTCTATCTTCTTTATCCAAATAATTTGCCATAATCTCTTTAAAATATAATTGTAATACCTTTCTTGTCATATTTCCTTCTTGTTTAGATAATTTCTTGCCTTCCTTGAATATTACAATGGAGGGGGATTTCTCTACAAAAGCAGGATTTTCCTCGTCTATCAGATATACAATCCCAAAAGACATCTGTCCAGGATATTTGTCTTGTAATCTTTCGCCTTCATTTTCAAAATTCAGATCTGTTTGTATTTCATTCTTTTCGCGGGTAAATAGAACGAAGACAATCCTGCTTTTATCATCAATAAAATCTTCAAAGTTATTTTCCGTCTGACAAAGTCTAAAACCACCTTTATTTTGTGATATAAGCTTAATCTATTTGTAGGTTCCGTTCTCAAAAACCCAATATTGAACTGTTCTTGCCTTCTTCTTGAATAGATAAAGTATGTGCCTTTTTATAAGCCAATTACATATGCCTTTAATTTCCATTGTTTCCAACTCCAGTTCTTTTCTTTATATCTACAATAATCGGATTTAGCCCATTGTTGCTTTCTGAAGGCTTGTGCCCTGCTGTTTCCAGCAGAAGGTTGCTTATCCAGTCTAATGTGTGGTAAGACTCTTGCATCTGTTCTAATATCTGCTTATGAGCTTTTGCAAATTCCTGCTCTTTCTTTTGCAGTTCGAATATGTTTTTGCCTATATCTTGCTTGATTAATCCCATCTCAGTAAATAGATTTATGAATTTTGTTTCGAGTTCCTGCTGCTTAGGAACGTCCACTACAACCCCTGCGTTAGTTTTAATCTTATTCCTAATTTTTCTCATCTTCATGTCCCCTCATTTTTAGCCATTTCAGAAAGATGCAAGAGTAGCTTCTTGTCTCGGACAGGTTTATCCCAAACTAGAACTGAACCGCTTTTTCTCTTAGTG
>DUKS01000016.1 GCA_013329215.1 Nanobdellota archaeon
CCTCTTTGGCTTTCGCTGCCACAATATCATGCCCTGCCCTGTCTATCGCTACAATGTCTTTGCTGAGCAGGACGCCGCAGTCAGGAGCTATTATCGCACCGGGCTCTGGCTCGCAATCGCAGCACTTAGTGATGTTCTTCACAAATGTCACATAATACTGCTTCTTGAATGTGCTCTGTGCAGCAGCCGCGCCTTCTGCGAGCAGCACGTCAAAATACGCCACATTCGGCTTTATCGCGCCTGCAGGGCAGGAGTAAGCGCAATTCGAGCAGCCGTAGCAGAGGCCAAACTCCGGCTTGTCAGTTACTTTTATGCAGTTAAGCGGGCATACTCTTTCGCATGTCCTGCATTGCGTGCATCCGCCGGTGTATTTCACCCTGCCTCCGTTATGTATGTCCTGCTTTGATTTCTTTGACAAAGCGCCCATGCCCAGGTTCTTTATCGCCCCGCCGAAGCCGCAGCAGACATGCCCCTTAAGGTGGCTCACCACAAGCACTCCGTCCGCATCAGCGAGCGGCTTCCCGACTTCATAAGTGAGGTGCTTCATTTTCACGTTCAGGAATCCGCCGTCAATAACAATATCCCCGACTTTGCCCCAGCCTTTTTCCAGCGCTGCTTTTCTGTGGCCTTCAGGATTGTTTCTCGGGCTGTCATATGACACTGAAGTGTCGTAAAGAAAGAACCGGATGCCGAGCTTCTTCAACAGCTTCGTTATCGGCTCTATATCTTCAGGCCTTAGCGCTGTCTTGTTGCCTGGCTCCCCAAAGTGAAGCTTGACAGCTATCCTCTTGCAGCCTAAAAATTTCAGTTTCAGCTCAGATTCCAGTTTAGCAAGAAATTCAGCCCCTGCATCATTGTAATGATATACTTCTGACATTTTTGGTATAGCTATTCATTGTAGAAGCCGGTTATATAAATCTTTTGTGTTTTGAACGAATAGACATAATAGAATTATGCCGGAGGCCTGCCTTCTTTTTCTGTGCGTTACCTGCTACAGGCAGAGCCTAGTCCAGCCTTTCCCTTATCTCTTCTATGAAGTCCTTGCTTTCGTCTTCAAGCTTGTCCTCATACGCCTTCAGCCTTTGCTTTGCAATGTACTTCTCGTAAATAACGCGTATGAAGTCTGAGAACTCTCCCGGCCTGCTGCTGAAATTCTTAAGATAATTCTTCTGCATCCTGGAATTGAAGATAACCTCAACCCTGCCCTTGTCCCTCTTGAGCTTCCGGCCGTCATGCGTTTCAACAACAACAGGTGCCATGTCCCTCACCAGAAACTCAATCTCTATTATGAACTTGACATAGTAGCTTACCTTTCTCTCCAGGTACCAGTTTGACTCAATGTAAGTGCCTGTGGCCCCTGCTTTTTCGCTGTGCTTCTTTTCAATGCAGTCGTAATGGTACTGGCCTGCCCACTCTGATATCAGCGCAAACATTCCGCCAAAGTCAAGTATGCCCGCTTTCTTGATTACATAATTCTTGATAATCCCGATAGGGTTTTTTCTTTCTTTTCCCATCAGTCTGTGTTCTCCTCAGCCTCTTCCTCCGAAGTCCCGAATTCCTCGTCTTTGCAGTCTTCGCACAGGAGCTTGCCGTCAACATCATACAGCCTGCCGTATGCGCCGCACTCCTCGCACTCGCCTTCCTGGTATTTTTTCTTTTCTGATTTTAGCTCATTTGCCATGTTCTTGGTTAGGAATTTAACATTTATAAACTTATAGATATTCAAGGATATAATGGAGCTTAAAAAGCTGAGGGAAATGGCAATAGCGGATGCAAAGGAAAAGCTTTCGGTTGCCGATGAGGGCAGGAGAATTGTTTCAATGTTCCGCCAGCTTGGGAAAATTGGCCAAGGAATAAGCTCATTGAAAGATGCGATTAAGGAAAATGCAGGAATCCCGTTTGAAGCTGACGAAGGCATTTTCTCGCTTGAATCCTTAAGGCAGAAAAAGCTTGGCGAGCTTGAAAAAGCTGTTGCTGATTTTATGCCTGAAACATCAAAAGTAGCAGGGGCTATCCTTTCCGCAAAGCTGCTTGAGAAAGCAGGCTCTTTGAAAAAGCTTGCTGAGATGCCGTCATCGAAAATCCAGTTGCTTGGCGCTGAAAAGGCACTGTTCAGGCATTTGAAGGAAAACAAAAGCCCGCCAAAGCACGGTGCTGTTTCAATGCATGAAAGCGTGACAACAGCTGAAAACAAGGGAAAAGCCGCAAGGCAGCTTGCGAATGCCATATCAAAGGCAGTTAAAGTGGACTATTACAGGAAGAGATAGAGCGGATGCCGGAGGCCGGCCATCTCTAAAGCGTATTCCGAAACGCTTATATTTCTGGTTATACTTTCAGCGTGCTATGCTTAAGAAAACACTTGCAGGGATGTTGGCATGCTGCAGCCTGGAATGCGCTTTGGCGCCGACTGCTGAAACCCCTGCGCAGGAGATGCCTGCCGGCAGGTATGCATTGCTGGTTATTGACATGCAGCGGTATTTTGTAAGCCACCTTGCGCCAGAAGAGGCTGCAAGGGAAATCCCAAACCAGATTGAGGTGATACGCGCTGCGCAAAGGAATGACATCCCTGTTTTTGTCCTGCAATACCTTGGCTGCGGCCCGACAATTGAGCCGCTTATGGATGTGATTTCAGGTTCTGAATATCATCTCGTGATAAAGGCTGCAGATGACGGTTTTCCATATACAAACCTTGATGAATTGCTTAAGGAAGGTGGGGTTGGCACTCTCGTGCTTGCAGGGATTAATGCAAGCTTTTGCGTGCTCAGCACTGCACGCGGCGCGGTTGAGCGCGGGTACGATATTGTCACGTCCCCTGAAATCATTGGAGACTCTCCCCAGTATGCAGACCGGAATGAATCAGCAGGGTGGTACCAAGCCAATGGCACATGGATAGAAGGCCACGACGAGCTGGTAAGGCTTATGGACGGCCTCTGAAATAAAAACAGTTTTCAGCATATCTGAAAATTCTGCCCTTTTTTGCTGGTTTTCATCCTGATTTTACGTAATCTTCGCGAGATTTTTCAACATTGCCGGAAAAACACATGGATATTTTTAGAAAGCTTTATGGATAAAGACTACACTCTATATGGCATGGAAAACAAAAGCAGAACCTCCGCAAGGCTTATATATAACAGGTTATATATTGACTATAGCTGACATATAATGAATACGACAATACAATTGGATAAGGCTTTGGTTAAGATGCTTCAGGGCATTAAGGAATATCCCCGCCAGACTTACGGCGAGCTTATAGAGCATATGGCAAAGGTATTCCAGAGTGTTAAGAAGAAAAACCAGTATGATGAATTCCTGCATAAGATACAGCAGGCAAAAATGAAGGAATTATGGGACAATAAAGAAGATGAGGCGTGGGAAAATGCCTAAACCTGGCGATGTGGTGCTTGCAAGCATGCAATTTGCAGATACCTTTGAGATTAAGAAGAGGCCCGCCCTTGTACTGTTTGAAGAGCACGGAAATGTGGTTGTTGCAGGCATAACAAGCAACACCGGCATGGATGGAGTGCCCCTTTCCAAAAAGGAAGGGGCAGTAAAATACAGCGTTATCAAGCTGAATTATATATTTACGATCTCTGAGGCGATGGCACAAAATGTTTTGTTCTCCTTATCAAAAGAAAAAAGGCAGGTTGTGTTTAAGGAGCTTGTCTCAAGGCTTGAAGGGCTAAGGCAATGAGCATATTCTTGCTTTATAATTCCCAATAGCTTATATTCTGTATATCATTCGCTTTAAGAAAATCCTGCAGCTGTACAATAACATTGTAATCCTGCTCCCTTTCCCTGTTTATCCTGGATGCAGAGGCAGGGTCATATTGGCCCGGGTGCGTTATCAGCTCGCAGCTGCTCCCGTCTTTTACGCTTTGCAGAAAGCCAGTCACTTCGCCCATCTTCATCACCCCATCTGAACAGGAAAAAGCAGGATAGTCTGTCTGCTTTGTATTTGCTTTAATCCCATGGTTTCTTACAGGCAGCCTATATCTTTCTGCCAGGCTGTTTGCCTCTTCCACTACTTCTTTTGAATGCACCAGCTTATGAACGTCTATATGACTGGGCTGGAAGCCAAATAGAGAAATGAAGCTCTGGTACTGCGCTTCCATCTGCTGCCTTATCGGCTTTTCCGCATCAATCTCCAGATGCAGCCCTATGCTTATTCTTTTGCAGCTGTTTAATTTAACCAACTGTTCCAGCTGCATATCCGGCTCTTTTGTAACCCTGTTAATCATTACAGTTGTAGACTTGATGAATCCTCTTTTAAGCAGTTCCAGAATTTTTTCATTAAAGACTCTGCTTATGCCGAAGTCGTCTGCATTTATAATCAGCTTTCTCATGGTTTTTACTATAAAGGGATCTATTTATAATGCTTTTTGTTTTCTACAGCCTGTAAAGCGCGTCCAGCGCAAGGAGCACATTCTCAAAGCTTTTGTGCGGCGTTGCAGAGATTTTATCCTTGTTAATCAGCTTTATCGGCTTTCCAAGCATAAAAGCCATGCCCAGATCAAACCCGCTTCCGCTGCTGCCTGCATTCCAGTATACATGCACTTCATCGGCGTTTCTTATTGCATCCCTGTTTTCAGCGCAGATATTCATCCCGACAGAATCGTTCTGGTTAGTGTCCCTCGGCGGGTAATGCACCTTGTATCCCCTGCTTTCCAAATCAGCGATATAACCATGCAAGAACTTCTGCTCGTCACCGGTAATATTCCTTACAGGGCATATCAGGAACACTCTTTTCTCAAGGCTCATGCGCAGCAGGAATAGAAGCGCGTATAAAAAGATTGCGATTGCAAATAACGATAGAATGCTGCCGGAGGCCTGCCTACTGCTTCTTCAAAACCTTCATCAGCTCTTTCAGAGAATAAGTATTCACAATATCCTTCTTCTCGCACCAGCCTCTTCTTGCAGTCCCCACACCCAGCCTAATATTCAAAAGCTCCTGCACGCTGTGCGCATCCGTGTCAACAGAAAGCTTCACGCCCATTTCAACAGCCTTGCGCACATGCACATCCCTCAAATCCATTCTTTCAACAGCCGAGTTTATTTCAGGGATTTTTCCGTATTCTTTTGCAGCCCTGAAAAATGCATCCATGTCTATTGCCATTTCCTCCCTTTTGCCGAAGTGCCGCGCAGTGGGATGCCCCATTATGTGGACATAGGGGTTCTGCATAGCCTTCAAAAGCCTTGCTGTAACCTGCTCTTTAGGCATTTTTAACTTTGAATGCACAGACGCAACGACAACATCCAGCTTTTTTAAAACATCATCAGAATAGTCCAAAGAGCCGTCATCGAGTATGTTTACTTCTGAGCCGCACAGCACTGTAATGCCGCGAAGCTTTTTGTTCACCCTTTTCACTTCTTCTATCTTCCTGAAAAGCCGCTCTTCAGAAAGCCCGTTCGCAATATTCTCAGATTTTGAATGGTCTGAAATGCATATGTATTCGTACCCCCTTCTTTTTGCAGCAAGAGCCATCTCTTCAATAGTATTGCTTCCGTCTGAATAATTGCTGTGCGTATGCAAATCGCCTTTTATGTCGGAAACAGAAACAAGCTTTGGAAGCTTTCCTTTCATTGCAGCCTCTATCTCGCCTGTATTTTCCCGCATCTCTGGTTCGATGTAAGAAAGCCCCAATGCCCTGTATACTTCTTCCTCAGTCTTTCCCGCAACCTGCTTTTCTTTCGCATCAAACAGCCCGTACTCGCTAAGCTTCAGCTTTTTTGCAATTGCTATCCTTCTCAATCCGATATTGTGGTCCTTGCTTCCTGTGAAATACTGCAGCGCAGAGCCGAAGCTTTTCAATGGCACAACGCGAACATCAACCTGCATTCCCTCTTTCAGCAGAACGCTTGACTTTGTGCCGCCTTTTGCAATAATGCTTTTCACGTTAGGCATTGAGGCAAAAACATCCATGGCTTCTTTTGCCTGCTCTGCAGCAACAAGTATGTCAATATCCTTTACAGTGTCCCGCATCCTCCTTAAGGAGCCGCCTATCTGGATTTTTTCAACGCCTTTTACTTTTTTTAATCCCAGGACAATTCCTTCTGCAATCGGCAGCGCAAATCCGAGAGGCATTCTTTCCTGCCCCTGCCTGAAAATCTCCAGCCCCTTGAGTATGTTCTCTTCAGCCTTCTCCTTGAATAAAGGCAGTTTTGAAATCTTATGCGACAAAGCGGCTTTCTCAAGCTCATCCACATTTTTTATCTTCAGCTCCTTATAAAGAGCCATTGCTTTCTTCGGCCCGAGCCCGGGCACCTGGAGCAGCCCGCTTAATCCAGCTGGCAGTGATTTCTTCAGCATTTCATATTCTTTTACTTTGCCTTTTTCAATGAATTCAACAATCTTGTTTGCAATATTTTCCCCTACGCCGGAAATATCTTCAAGCGCATTTAATCCTCCTTTCCTGTAAATCTCTTCAACATCCTCGGAAAGCTCTTCAATAGCCCTTGCAGCTTTCCTGTAAGCAACCGGTTTCCAAGCCACGTTCTGCATCTCAAGAATGTCGGCCATCTCAAAGAAGATGGAAGCGATTTCAGTGTTTTTCATTGCAGATAAAGGGGGATTGAGAATATATAAGCGTAACGAAGGGCTTTTTTAGTGGCATAAGCCGCTTTTCCACTATAACAATATTTATATACCATTTTACCCTTAAAAATAGTATTAAAATATTATTAAAAATGAAGGTGATTCAATCATGAAAAAGACACTTGCGATATTTGCCATTTTGCTGATGGCTTTTTCTTCTTTGGCATTTGCTGAAGGGGAAGAGCCAGCGCCTGAAGCTGCGAGCGAACCGGCGCCGTCAGAAACGCCATCCGAGCCTGAAGCTCCTGCAGAAGCCCCGAGTGAGCCAACAGAAGCTCCTCCTAGCGAGCCAAACTTGCCTCCTGCTTTACCTCCAGGTGAGCAACAGCCACCCCAGGGCGAACAGATGCCTCCTCAGGAAGGCGGTGAAGGCGGAGATATGCCTACAGGTGATGAGAACAGGCAGCCTCAGCAAGGCCCAGGAACCGGCGGTTGCTGGGTTGGAGAGCAGCAGGTGCCATGCCCTGGCGAAGGGCAGCAATATGAGGGAAGGCAGCCAATTGTAAGGGCGCCCAGCATGGGTGAAGGCTGCACGGAAGTGAGGGATGCCAATGGCATGTTTACAGTTAACTGTGCAGGACAGCAAAGAGCGCCTGAGCAGTTTGATTGCACACCTGGTCCTCAAAGGGAGCAGATTGAAAAAGAGTGCGCTGCAAAAGGCGGAAGGACTATTGTAAAGAACATGGTGCAGTCAAAAGGCTGCGGAATTGTTGACTGCGTATTTGGCGGCTCTTCAGAAGGGAATTTCATGCCAGGACAGCAGCAGGCATGCCCGGGCCCTGACGATCTTGCCAAGCAGGAAGAAAACTGCAAGTCAATGGGATTGAATCCAAAGAGGATGAGAAGCAACTGTGAATTTGTGCAGTGCGAAGACCCGAATAAGCAGCAAACAATGTGCCCGGACGTTTCATTGGAAAGAGTGCAGGCAAAAGAGCAGTGCAATGCAAATGGCGGAACGATGGTAGATGAATTTGACGCTTACGGCTGCTCTGTTCCAAAATGCATTTCATCAGGCCAGCAGTGCCAGAACAATGTCCCGCAGGAAGCCTATTTCAAGTGCGAGGACTTGGGCGGAAAGCTTGTGGTTAACTCAGATGCAAACGGCTGCATAACATTCTCAAAATGCGTGATGAGGGGAGAGGAAGGAGTGCAGGCAGAGGATGAGCTTGATGCAGTGCCTCCTGCTGCAAAGCTGCTTTCAGTCGCCCTGAAGCTTGAGTCTATAAAGATTTCCTTTGACCAGATGGCCAACCAGATAACAGCAATAGCTGACTATTACGACAATGAAGGCGATTCTGCAAACGCTGAAAGGTTCAGGACTGCGGCAGGCATGTTTGAGTCTGCCAAGAAGCAGATAGACGGCGTCAAGGAAGAGCTGAAAATGGGCGTAAAAGGCATGAGCGTTGAGCAGATCATTGACATCAAGCACAAGATAAGGCAGATAAGCGACGTTGTCATGGAAGATGCGCTTTATGTCATACTCGGCGGAGAAGCAACAGGTATTGGAGCAGAGGAAACAACTGCAGGATACGAACCAGAAGAAGCAAAGAAAGACTGCGGCTCTGACGGAAACTGCTTCGGCAAGGCCTTGAGAATATGCCAGCCTGAAGCGCAGTTTAACCCGCAAGCGGGTGCAGAGATAAAGATTGTAGGGCTTGAGGGGGGCATATGCATACTGAAAGGAATGGCATCCTCTGCTGATGGCGAAAAAGACCTGTCATGCAAGTTTGCAGATTATGCAACTGACCAGCTTACAATTGATAATGTGATTCAATATTGCGAAGGCTCGCTTGTTGAATACATGAAGCAGAACATGGAACAATTTGCAGCACAGAATGCTAAGCCTGCATTAAACTCGCAGCAGGCATTTGAAGGGCAGATGATGGGCTGCGAGAAAGTTGACAAAGGAATAAACAAGAGAGGCGTGTGCGGCAACGAGTGCTGTGAAGAGAGGTTTGGAGAAAGCTATTACAGCTGCCCCTCAGACTGCATGGGCCCGCAGCAGCAGCAAATACAGCAGGCACCTATGATACAAAGGCAGCCTTTGGCTGAAAGGCAGCAGGTATATGACAGCAGCGGAAGGGTTTCGCCTTTCCCGCCGGCACCTACATTCCAAAATGGCAGGCAACAAGACTCAGGCAATATGGGGTGCCAGGATGAAATAAGCGGAGAAAGCCCCAAAGACGTATGCGGCAATGAATGCTGTGAGCCGGGCGAAAGTTCGGATAATTGCCCTGCAGATTGCAGGCAAGGCAACAGGCCTGAATACCAGGAAACTCCTGTGCAGGGGATTGAGCGGATGCCTTTCATAGAGCCGCCCAGGCGGCCGATTGAATCAACGCCAACAGAAGGGGAGGTTACTGATGTAACGCCGGTGGGATGCACTACAAACCCTGACGGCACAACGAGCTGCGCAGCGTCCGGAAGCAGCAGTGGCGGCGGAGGCTCATCAGCGCCTGCGGAAAGCACAAGCAGCGGCGGCATGGCAGCCGCCACAGGCGAGGTAATATTGAATGCGGTTGAAGAACTGCTAGGGAGGAAGTAAAAATGAAAAAGGTTTTAGCTCTGGCATTTGCATTGCTTTTGGCTTTGCTTCTTGCATTTTCAATTGCAGGATGCAGCAGCGATGTTGAAAAGGTCAAAAGCAGCGAAGACGCGACAAAAGCTATTGCAGAAGTCTCAACGCAGGTTGAGGACGTGTCAGCCAACCTTCAGTCAATAGACAAGGATTTGAGCTGATTTTTTTCTTTCTTTTTTACTTTTCAAATTTTACCTGCTTGAATGCAGATGAAGAGGCTTTTTTCCTGAAAGTGTAAAGCAATGCGGGCCTGTGGCTGCCTTTTCTCTGTTCCCTGGTTTTTTCAACAATACCCATTGCCATCGCCTTTTTCCTGAAATTCCTCTTGTCCAGCTTTTCGCCAAGAATGGTTTCATACAGCTTCTGCAGGTCAGTCAGTGTGAATTTATCAGGCAGCAGCTCAAAGCCGACTGCTGTGTATTCAAGCTTGTACCTCAGCCTTTTCAGGGCATAGGTGATAATCTCTTTGTGGTCAAATGCCAAATCAGGCAGGAAATCAACATCAAACCAGCCTATTTTCTTTATGCCTTCTTCGCCTGTAACAGCAGGCTTTATCTTTGTTGAATCAACCAGCGCGAAATATGCAATTGAAATAACCCTTCCTCTCGGGTCTCTTTCCGGCTTTCCGAACGTGTACAGCTGCTCAAGGTAAAGGTCCTTTATGCCTGTTTCCTCTTTCAGTTCCCTTAACGCCGCGTTTTCCGGAGATTCATCTATTCTTACAAACCCGCCGGGCAGGCACCATAAGTCTTTGAACGGCTCCCTGCCTCTTTTGATAAGCAAAACCTTCAGCCTGCCATGCATTATTGTGAATACAACGATATCC
Source organism: Nanobdellota archaeon (assembly GCA_013329215.1). Taxonomy (GTDB): domain Archaea; phylum Nanobdellota; class Nanobdellia; order SCGC-AAA011-G17; family GW2011-AR17; genus UBA9640; species UBA9640 sp9640u. The sequence continues at coordinate 9,997 of DUKS01000016.1, forward strand.
ACTGCAACAGACGGCCTTTTGTAATCTTCAAGCTTGTCCATGGTGTTTTAAATACACTTTGTATTATTTAATATTTTCTCATAAGGCTCGTATGACATGGAGCGGCTTTTTGGAAAGGAAAACCTCTATTTCATTGCCTGTAAGGAACTTGTGCATCCTTTTGTTGCTGTCGCCGTCAAAGCTTACTGCGCCGTTTATGCTCATCAGCGACCTTATCTTTATTGACTCTCCCTGCTTTATTGCGCCTTTTGCAAGCCTGTATCCTTTTGAAGTGTCATATTCTGTTGCTATGAACCTTAGTTCGTTTGCATCCCTTGGGAAAATGCCTTCGTTTCCTGCAATATGCCTGTACCATGCAGATGAGCCGCAGCCCGAGCAGATTATCAGCCCGCTTGACAGCTGCGCTTCCTTAATCCCGTTGAAGCTTATCTCATACCTTGCGGCGCCGCTCCTGTACCTTGGGCCAATCATTAGGTCGTTTAATGCCAAATCCGCCTTGTTGCCCATACTGCCTTCAACCCTCGACCACTTCTCGATTTTAAGCTTGTCTGCAATAATATTTTTCATTGCATCTTCAAACTGCGTGTAGTTGATTGTGCAGAGCCCGCCTATGCTTTTTGGCTCTGACTTCACTGTCAGCACAGGAGTTTCATCAAGGACAAAATGCGCGGTATTGAGTATTGTTCCGTCTCCGCCAACTGCAATGATTAAATCCCTGTCCTTAAACTCATCAAAGGCAGCGTATGGCTGGTAAACGCGCTGGTATGGAATCCCCAAAGATTCCAGCACTTTCCTGATATGGTTTAATGCTGTGTAATGCGCATCATGCCCTTTTTTTATTGCTTCCAGCTCTTCCTTTGGTATTACATCTGCGGGATTGTCGTGCTCGTTCTTCAGGTATTCCCATGCGGTCTGCTTTGTCGACAAAAGCACGTTTTTTGGCTTCATATTATCCTCTTAATATTTTACTTGCCTATATGCTTTTCTGTCCTGCCTTCCATATGAAATAATCCCTTATCATGCCCGCGTGGTCAAATGCCAAAGGCGGAAGCGCGTCAAGATGGAAGATTCGCACATAATTTGCATCATCCCCGGCTCGGGGTGTGCCGCTTGCCTTGCCTGTAAATGTCACGCTTATGTAATGCCCTCTCGGGTCCCTTCCGGGATCTGAGTATGCGTGCACTTGCCTTAGCTCTTCAAGCATCAGCCCTGACTCCTCAAATGTTTCCCTTGCAACCGCATTCTCAAGGCTTTCGCCATAATCCAAATGCCCGCCTGGCAAAGCCCACATCCCCTTGAAAGGCTCCTTGCCCCTTTGAATCAGGACAATGCCACCATCCATTTCAATTATCGCGTCCACTGTCACGCACGGGTTCCTGTATACTCTGGCTTTTTCCATCTTAGTTCCCTCCTATCCTGTTTAGTTTATTGGCAGTTGATTTTATCCTGTCCAATCCTTCAACAACCTTTGCCCATTCTTCTGGAAATATCATGCCGTTCTTCGCCCCGCATAAAGTGCCATACATAGCGCCTGTCGTGTCGCAGTCTCCTCCATAATTGACTGTTTCCAAAAGCCCTTCAACAGGTGAATTCCAATATTTCTGGAACATGAACAATGCAAAGGGATATGATGAGTAAACAAGGCTTGAACTGCCGAGCTTTCTGAATGCTGTTTCGGGCTCTGCTTCCATGTTATCTCTTATCCATTCCAGCCTTGACAGCAATGAGCCGCCTTTGTGCATTGCAAATTCAGCTGTTGCCGGCTTTTCGTGCCTGTTACAGGCTTCAACAAAGGAAGCTACAAACTCCCCCCTTCCAATGCCGTTAAGCAAGGCATAAACAGCATGCGCCTGCACAACCCCGCTTGCAACAGAACGCGGGTCTAAATGCGTAATTCTTCCTATTAATTCCGCCGCCTTAAGCCCTTCTTCATATCTTCCTGTTGCATGCATATAAATCCCGACAGGGGACATCTTCATGCAGGGTGCATTGCCTGGCCCGCCAATCACGCCTGACTGCAAACAAGAAATTCCTTTCTGCAAATTTTTGAATGCATCCCTTGTCGTGCCTCCAAAGCCGCCAAGCACTTTTCCGTCAGGCTGTATTCTTGTTTCATATTCCCTTAACTGCTTTTTAGCAATGTCTTCCAAGTCAATGCCCTGCTTTTCTGCAATTGACTCTGCAAGAGCAAGTGTAAGGATTGTATCGTCTGTCCACTGCCCTGCTTTTGAGCCTAGATTATAGCATTTCAGCTTTCCAAACTCATCTTCCCTGATTATATTGCCTTTGGCATCCATTACTATGACGGCATCTATCGGCTTTGTGATTCTTCCTATGTATTTTCTTATCTGCTCTCTCTTCCACGGCTCAACAGGCCTTCCCAATGTATCGCCTATTGCGCAGCCAAGAAGCGTTGCAGTATACTTTTCCCCTCTTTCATCTGCTTTCATCTTTCATTAACCTCCTTATCCTTTCGTCTATCTTTTTTTCAACAAGAAAAGAAAAAACCTCTTCATGCACAAAGTGCTTCCATTCAGAGCCTTCTGCTATTGCCTTTCGCACTTCTGTTGCGCATATGCCTACCTTCTTTTGGAAGTTCCTTACCTCATATCCTGCTGCAGCAAACAGCTCTGCAATAACCTCATTGCCTGTGTTGTAAACCACATCAAATTCCGGAACAAGGCTTTCAACATGGCTTACATACTTCGGGTAGCAGTTTATGTCCTCAACAGGCACAATGCAGAACGGCTTTTTGATCTCTTTCCTAAGCACTTTGCCTATTGCTTCCATCCTCTCCCCCGCTGTCATTGGGTTTTTGTCATAGAACCCGTACTGCGCGCTGCCTATTGCAATGATTAATTCATCGCATTCCTTTTCCATCTGCCTGATTACAGACAAATGCCCCAGGTGAAAAGGCTGGAACCTTCCGATGAAGAGGCCTGTTTTCATATTTCTCCTACAGCAATGCAAACGGTTCTGGCTTTGCCTTGAACTCGTTTGCCCTCGCCCTTGCTATTATGGCTTCTATTGTCTGCTTTGTTATTGTCGGCTTGTTGTTTGCTTTTAGTATGCCTCCAATGCTTATGCTCAACAAAAATCCTGCCATGACTCTGTCAATATCTTCATAGACCATCCCAATCTCGCCTTCATCTGTCTGGTTTTCCCACAATCCTGCAGTTGGCGCTTTTGTTATTACCCCCCCGGGAATTTCTATGAACCTTGCATACATTCTTTCAGATGTTTTGGGCAGCCTTTGGATTGGCTCAATATCAACTCCCTTGTAGCCGTCCCCTGCAATTGTCGCATAGCCGAGCCATGCCTCTGTTAAATTGGTTGTTCCCAGCACAAGATACCCGAGGCTTGCAGCTTTTCCTCTTAGGATTTTCATTCTTTCTCTTGCGTGGTTGTTTCCCAACAAAAGCTTGTAATTCGGATGCTCTTTTGTTATCCCTGTCATAAGCATCGTAAGCTCAACAGCCTCATCAAAATGCTTTTTCACGTGCTCCGGGTCGTTTGTCTTTATCCCTAATTTATTGGCGACCGCAAACGCATCATCCTCGTGGCTCTTTGCAGTGTATTTTGATGACAAAAGCATTCCATAGACATTTTCACTGCCTACTGCTTTAACAGCCAATGCAGCTGAAACAGCAGAGTCTATCCCGCCGCTTAAGCCGATTACATAGCCTTTTGTCCTGCTTTGGGCTGTGTATCCTTTAAGGAACTCGACAATCCTTGCAGTTATCCTCCCGGCATCCTTCTCATTCACCTCAAGCAGCGACATCGGGTTTTTCATGTACTGCCTTCTTGCAGCGTTAAGCTCCCTTTTGGAAGCCGCGCCAAAGTCTATGTAGTAAATCCTGTTCATGCTATTGCCCTCCTTTTAAAATTGCCATTCTCACCATGTTGTGGTATTTGCCTGCCACAAAATACTCGTCTTTCAGAATGCCTTCTTCCTGAAACCCGCATCTGCTGTAAAGCCCTCTCGCCGTCATGTTTCCTTCAAACACAATAAGCCATACCTTGTGCAGGCCCAATTCGTTGAAAGCAAGCTTTAGCAGCCGCCTTATTGCGCTTTTGCCATATCCCCTGTCTCTTTCTTCTCTGTTTGCAATGAGTATTGACATTCTTGCTTTTTTTGCATTCCAGTCAATTTCATGAAGGCTTATGTTGCCAAGGTATTTTCCTTCTTTTGTTTCCATCACAAAAGCCCTGTCTGTTTTGCTTGCCGTCATTCTGTTTATGTGGGCTATTTCCTGCTGCCTTGTGATTCTCTTTCCGAACTTTGCAAAGTTTTTTGTGACATCCCTGTTGTTTACCCAGCCAAGCATGTCATTCAGGTATTCCAGAGAAAGCGGCTTCAGGACGGCATTTGCCATTGTTACCTCCACATCTCCCTTAGCATTTCTTCCACCCTGCCTTCAAGCACGTCTTTGGTTTTGATGAATCTCGCGCCTGCACTCTTCATCTCTTCTATTGCTTTGGCTTCTCCATCAGGCGTTATTCCCGCGATTGCATCCTCAACAACAAACACGTCAAGGCCTCTTCTTATCATTCCAAGCACATCTTCTTTCACGCAGTACTCTGTCGCAACTCCGTAGACAACAGCCGCGTCAAACCTAATGAGAAGATTCGCGTTTGCGTTTGAAAACACATTGATTTCCTGCTTTTCAAAATAAACAGCAGTTGCAGACATAAGGCGTTTGAGTTCATTTGCAGAATATGCCCTGTTTTCAATAAAAGCAGAATTTGCAACACTTGTTTCCGGTATCTTCTTTTGCCCTTCTGTTTTGTCCATGCAGTGCTTTACAAATACCTTTAACTCTGCATCGCTTTCAGAATGCCTGTCCACAGAACCCATTATTGAATAGCCGTTCTGCAAAGCATATCTCGTAAGCTCTGCAAGGTTCAGCTTTATTGCTTCAGCACCTGGCACATAAATGGGCCTTGCCTTTTCCATAAAGTCCTTCTGCGTGTCCGTGTCGTAAAAACAGATGTTTTTCATTTTCTTACCTCCTGTGTTTCGCTTTCAATTCCTCGATTAGCTTATTCAAGCCCTTGCTCACTTCAACCTTGTATGGCACATTCCTCTCACCAAGTATGTCCATGTCCTGCATCCCATAGCCAATGTCTGAAAGCTTCATATGCAGGTACCTGTCGTCTTTCCTTGTCGCTTCAGGAATCCTTGCAACCTGCTCAAGGCAATACGTTCTTGTTTCCTGCAAAGAGGGAAGCGGCCCGCACAGCTCCCCGTTTTCCATAACCTTCACAAGCAATGCTTCTCCCTGCACCTGCTCATTTTCAAGGGCAATCACGTCCTTCACCATTCTTCCGTTTGCATCATAAATCCTGTAAACCTGCTTTCTTCCCGGAAGCGTGTCTTTTCCTTCTGACATTTTCATCCTTTCAACCAGGTTCCCGTCCCTTGATGTGCATTCAGCAAGCTTGTAAACTCCGGACAGTGCGGGCGCATCCAGGGAAACGCCCATTTCAGTGCCCACGCCAAAAGCGCCTATCGGCGCTCCGTCAAGAAGCATCTTTTCTATCTTCCATTCATTCAGGTCATTGCTTGCAAATATTGTAAGGTAATCAAGCCCTGCAGAATCAAATATCTGCCTTACTTGTTTGCTTAAAGAAGTTAAGTCTCCGCTGTCAAGCCTTACCCCTGCAAGCCGTTTCCCTTCTTTCTCAAGCTCTTTCGCAATTCCTATTGCATTTTCAGCGCCTTTTATTGTGTCGTAAGTGTCTATCAGCAAAACCAAAGGCAGCTTTGTGTTTTTGAAAGTGTCTGCAAACACCCTGAACGGCTCTGACTCATCATCATACTGCATTACAAGCGCGTGCGCCATTGTGCCTTTTATTGGGATGCCGAACCTTTTCCCCGCTGCAACATTTGAAGTGCCTGCACAGCCTGCAATGTAAGCAGCCCTCGCCTCAAGCAAGGCAGCGCCCGGGCCGTGGCACCTTCTTAATGCAAAGTCAACAACAGGCCTGCCTTTGGCTGATTCAACAATCCTTGAAGCCTTTGAAGCTACTGTTGTCTGGTAGTTTATCATTGAAAGCAGGTAGCTCTCAATAAGCTGCACTTCGCACGCAGGCGCCGTAATCCTCATTATGGGCTCATTCTGGAATACTGGCGTGCCTTCCTTCACTGCATATACCTCGCCTTTAAAGCGCCAGCCCTCAAGATATGAAAGGAATGATTCATCAAACAGGTTCTGCTGCCTGAGATATTCTATGCCTTCTTTGCTGAACTTTGCCTTCTGCAGGTATGCTATTGCCTGCTCAAGCCCTGCTGCGACGAGATAATGCCTGTTTTTAGGCAGGTTCCTTGCAAACAGGTCAAATGTCGAGGTTGTGTCCTTGTTGTCCCGCCTGTAGCAGGCCATCATTGTAAGCTGGTATAAGTCTGTCAGCATTGCGGCATCTTCTTCCTTCAATAATCCCATGTCCGGTTCCCGGACGCGTGTTTCGAGTGCGTTTTGTGCTTCCATGTTTGTCTCCTGTTAGTGTCTTTGTAACACTATCTTATTGTATATAAAACACTAACTAATATATAAAGGTTTCGGAAGAGAGTTATAGAGGGGCAGGCGAGGGGAAAAGTCTCAAAAAAGGCAAGGGGAGCACCCCTTGAAACCCCCGAATAACGAAACGTATTGGTTTGCTATAAGTTCAACTCGACCAGCGATTTTCTCAAGAAGCTTTCCAGCGAATTTCCAGTGTTTCATAGTCTTCTGGGCCAAATGGGGCATGGTATTTGTGAACATCAAAATGCAGATGGGGCCCCAGATGTGCCATCCAACCGGTATTCCCGGAATATCCGATAACCTGCCCTGTTTCTACCTTATCGCCTACCTTCACTAATGCCCCCTCTTTTCTTATATGCTCATAGATTGAGTATTCACCATTTTGATGTTTTATCTCAATATAATTCCCGAATTTGTCAAAACTTGCGTCATGGCCTCCGATATCTGAGTCTTGTTTAACATCCACTACAATTCCATCTAATGATGCCTTGATTGGCGTTCCTTCGGGAATTATAAAATCCACAGCATGCCTTAATCTTCCTGTATGCGCCGGAGATTCATCATAAGCAATTCTTGCATTTTCAATAGGATATTGATATTCATTTTTTGTTTTCATAGGACTAAAGCATCATTGTGATTTTAATAATCTTTCGGAAATCGCCCACCTTCACCGGGCGCGTGCTTCTTCCGGAAACATATCTTAGAAATAACTAATAAATAGATTAGCTCCATTGCATAAGACAGGAAATATGCATGATACATAGAATGCACAGTCAGCCATATCCTGCCAAAAATAAGGAATTCCAGAAATGCCCCCAGCATAAAAGGGATATTTACCGCCCAATGCAGGGCGTATGCAAATGCGGGCAAACAAGGAGTGCAATAGCCCGGTCTGTCTGAAAACTCAGCGCACATACAGCTGAATTTCATTGACAACAAATGTAAAGTTACAGAAACTAATACCAAACAGCAAAAGAGAATTAGTTGCTTCTTATTTAAAAAATTCTTCCAGCCCATACCGCTATTTTCAATACCTAATTTATATAGATTCCAGTTTTGTTCGGCATTTGCCTTACAATCAATGCCTGCAGAAGTTTGGTATAGCGGTTTAGCCACTGCCGGCAAGATTCGCGATACATTTATAATGAAATATCTTTTTATAACTCCTATGGATGATGAGGATTTTGTAGAACTATTTGTAAAAGACTGCAAATATTACGATAAAACTAATGTTGAACTTAACACAATATTGTCTCTTGTAACCTTTAAGTCAAATGATACCATTATAGACATCGGCGCCGGAATCGGGAGGCTGGCAATACCCCTTTCAAAGCACATTAAAGTTACTGCAATTGATACTAACAAAGCATTGCTAAGCCATATTAAAGAGCCAAATACAAGGATTATAAACGGGAAGATAGAAAAATTAAACCCCATCGATAAGTTCGATTATGACCTGATTGCATGGCCTGGATTTAACAATTACGAAGAAGTGCTGGCCCACATTAAGGAAAAGATTCTGAAGAAAACAGGAAAATTGATAATAGTCAAATCAAAACAGCATGATTTAAAGAGCATAACACAAAAGCTATTTCCTGAACTTTTCGGTAAAGAAAAAGGATTGCTTGAAGTATTGCCTAATTTCTTTGAGATAGAAGCAGAGAAAATTGTCTGGACCGAATGGGTGTATCCAAGTTTTGATGAAGCATTAAGGCTTATAATTTTTGAGCTTGAAGCTTTTTATGGCAAGACAATTAGCAAAAGCCAGAAACCGATTGTAGAGCATTTTATTATGGAGCATGAAAAAGAAGGCAAAATCCATTTGAGCGCAAATTTAAATGTTATAATCTGTAGCCCGAAAAAGTGAACCGGCGCGCATGCCGGAGGCCGGCATTTTACACAAACAAGTCCAGCACGTGCCCGAGCGTGTTTGCAGTGCCGTACTTTGTTTTCTTGCCGAAACCGACTGGCTTTATCTTTATCTTGCCTGCTTTCTTCAGGTTGTAGAACGTGTCTATTTTCCTCGGAGATGAGCTCAGCTCTGATACAACGCCGACGCTTTCAATATACACTTCCATCGTGGGCTCTTTCACTCTTCCCTTGCCGAACCTTGTGAACTTTCCGCCTTCTGTTTTTACATAGCCGATTAAAGTGCCGTCAGTAAGGTAAAAGTTGACAGCCTCATTGCCAAAAACCCTGCCTGCCATGCCCAGGCTTCTCCCGATATGCGGGCTCAGCTGCTCAAGCATCAGGTTGTGGACTTCGCCTAGTGTCTGCACGTCTTCAATGCCTTCTTCAGCATATGCGAATGAGGCAAACACAAACATAACCAATATTAAAATTATCTTTTTCATGGTATCACCTCTCTTTCTGTATCTGTATCGCTATTTAAAATTTTTGGCGGCATCTTTTATGTACTTTTTCCAGAAACATTATAAATATCCTCTCAACACAATATACTATGCTATGCCTTGGGATAGAATCAACAGCGCACACGTTTGGAGTTGCAATAATGAGAGACAAGACAGAATTGTCCTCTGCTTCTGACACATTCACGACAAAAGAAGGAGGCATGAATCCGCCTGTTGTTGCAAGGCACCACATTGAATTGAAAGAAAAGCTGCTTGGGAAGGCTTTGTCAGATGCAAAAGTAAATCTTGAAGACATTGACTTAATCTCGTTTTCAAAAGGCCCGGGGCTGGCGCCGTGCCTGCACGTCGGGAAGAATTTCGCAGCTGAGCTTGCAAAAAAGGCGAAATGCCCTTTGATTGGAGTAAACCACATCTGCGCGCATCTTGAAATAGGGCGGATGATTACAGGCACGAAAGACCCTGTGTTTGTTTTTGTTTCAGGCGCAAATACCCAGATAATCGCGCATGAAGGAGGCAGGTACCGCGTGTTTGGAGAGACATTAAGCATAGGGCTTGGCAATGCGCTGGACAAGTTCGGAAGGATTGCCGGGCTCGGGTTCCCTGCGGGCCCGAAGATAGAGCAGCTGGCCAGGGAAGGCAAGCTCGTTGAGCTTCCGTATGTGGTGAAAGGGATGGATGTTGACTTTGCAGGCATAATAACAAAAGCAGAGCTGCTTTTAAAAAAAGGCGCAAAGGTTGAAGACCTGTGCTTTTCACTGCAGGAAACATGCTTTGCAATGCTGGCTGAAGTTACTGAACGGGCTGTTGCGCACTGCGACAAGGAAGAAGTTATATTGATAGGCGGGGTGGCTGCAAACAAAAGGTTCTGTGAAATGCTTGATTCAATGTGCAGGGACAGGGGCTGCAAGTTCCATCCTGTGCCTCTGAAATATTGCGGCGACAATCCTGTGATGATTGCGTGGCAGGGAATGCTGGAGCACAATTATAACAGGAGGGAAGAGGATTTGGGTACAGTGGAAATCAATCCAAGATGGAGAATAGACGAATTAAACGCAGAATGGTACTGAGAGGAATCAGGCTTTTCTGCGTGCTCTCTTGGACTCAGGGCACATTTCCCGGAATCCCGCGCAGGTTTTGGCAACAAATGCTTCCCCTTCCTTTGTAAGCCTGTACACTTTCTTGTCCTTGCCGCCGTTGCGCGCCACCTCAACGAGCTTATTCTTCATCAGCTTGCCAAGAAAAGGATAAACCTGGCTTGTGCTTACTTTTTTGACTTTCGGCTCAAGCCTCTTCATCAGCTCATACCCGTGCTTTTCACCTTCCCGCAGGAGGAGGAGAATATACAAATTTAGGATAGTGCCTACTTTTAGAGCCATTTCTTATTAGACAGAAATGGACTATATAAACATTTATATGAAAATTTCTATATATCATATACTGCTCATTTTCTCATATTAGCCGCCTGGCTGCGGGCAAACGGCTGTTTTATCCTCCTCTTTTGCCGTTTGCTGCTCCCCATTAAAGGCTGTGCAACCCCAAAGCAGTGACTACACAAAAAAGGTTAAATAGTTTTGTGCTATTACTTATAAAAGATATATCGGGGGTTGATAATATGGGCATTGAGGAAAACAGGAAAGCAAAAGCGGGGGTTTTCGGTATGTTCTTTCGCCAAAGGCCTATCGGGCTCCTGCTCGAGCTGAGAAATATCGAACTGAGAAAGCAGTGCCGGCGCGGGTACAGCACCGCGGTAGCCAAGGGAAACAACTGCACATATTCCTATGCAGTAAAACTCCTGCAGGAGATGGAGAAAATGAGCCTCATTGCTTCTGAAAAAGATGGCAGGATTAAAACAATACGCCTCACTGAAAAAGGAAATGAAATAGCCGAGCATATAGAAAAGCTGCGCTCTGTTCTTTAATCCGCTTTCTTCCGCGGCTGCCGGATTCTTCTTAATAAGCTGAAAATAACCAATGCAGAGGCCGCATCAAACAGGGCGGCGCCTGCTATAATAGCGCCCTTCCGCGGCGCTTTCGGCACTACCAATGTATGCCGTTCCCTCTCTTTCACGTTAAACATGCAGCTGTCTTTCACAAGCAGCTGCTCCTTGTAAAATGCGCCGATTGAAAGCGCATATGTGCCAGGCATTAGGTCGTGCGGTATAACAAGGCGCTTTATGAATCGCGTGCTGCCCGAAACCTGCCGGGTTTCATGCTCGGCATAAATATGCTCCATATAAACGTCTGCGATATTATATTCCAGCGTGATGGGATTGTTCTTAAAAATGTCCGGCAGCTTTACGCTTATTTCCAGGTCCAGCACATCCCCCGGATAAATTTCTGTTTTGTGCTCGGAAATAGAAAGCTCTGCAGCCACTGTTATATTAAAAAAAATAAGCCCCGGGAAAGCTGATATGTTGGCCCTGCCGTATATTGCTTTTTCTATTTCTTCCAATTCTGCCCCCCGCGGTGCAGGGACGTACAGCCCTATTTGTCCCACTGCATAGGATGTTAGCATTATCGTAGAAGGCAAAAGCAGGATGAAAACCAGAGCGGCGGTTATTGCAGGGAAAAGATTCCTCATTAGGCGATTAGGCGGGCTTGTATTTTATATGGTTGCGTATTCTGCAACAATTATAATAAAATGCTCATAATAACCTGAGTTTGACATCAATCTT
>DUKS01000064.1:0-34074 GCA_013329215.1 Nanobdellota archaeon
AGGGCTATTCGGGGGTCTCTATACAAAACTATATAAGTTTAGCCGGTTACATTAAAGAGGCAGTTATTTTGGTGTAAATTATGAAAAAAGCACTTGCTCTGGCCGGACTGGTAAGCGCTTTTTATGCAGAAACCGCTTATTCCCAGGCTATTCCTTTGCATGTTGATGACGGCAGGCCTTCTTTGGCAAGGACTTACGACCGGGGCGAAAGCGATTGGTATCTGGCTGTTCCTGTAATTCCATATGTTGGAATCAGCGACTGCACAATGCTTGAGGATACATACGACCTGGGCATGGCGCTGCTGGACCTGGAAGCCCCAGAAGGGGATGTGCTGTTAAATATGGACGCGTATATAGACTTTGCAAAAACCATAATAGGCCTTCCACACTTTGAAGGCCATGCCTCGGTGGAGGATAAGATAAACTTTGGGTTTTTTTCAAAGCAGCTTGAATTCCACGGCTATGTGGGCGGATATGGCAGGGCAGACTTCGTGTCCCGCAGCCTTGACGAATATGCTGTTGACATTGACTTGGAGAATGAAAGGTTTGGCATAAATTTCGGCAGGCCGCAAACGCCTTTTACAGGCGGGGCATTTGCCGATGTTGGCGTTGGCGGAAATTTTGTGTTCCCGTTCACTATAGGCCCGATTCTGTTCAGGCCGTCATTCGGCGTTGGCTACAGGCACAGGGAAGTGGCTGCGCCTTATATCAGCTCGGATGCTGCTGTTTATAGTGCAGAAAACATATATTATCCAGATGCCTCAGAAATAAGGAGCTTTGGTGACGGATTTTTCTTTGATATGGGGCTTATAGTCGACTTTAGGGAGGCTGAGCATTACACAAGGCCTGTTATTGCGCTGTCTGTTGACAACCTGTTCAGTTACATGCATTATACTGAAAACCCGCTTGGGCTGACTGCATATGATGCGCCATGGATAAACTTTGGGTTTGAGATTACGCCAATGGGCTGGTTTAACATAAGGGCTGACGTGCTTAATATCGGCGGCAGCCCTGAATACAGGTTTGAGATAGCAAAAGCCCTTGAATGGGGCGAGTTCTCTGCTTTTGCCAGGATTCATGAGCAGACACTGCTTGGCGACTTCAGGGATTCATTTAACCTTATGGCTGCCTTTGGCAATGACTATGCGCAGCTTCGGCTCTACGGCTCTGTTGACGATGATGCCGCTTTTGGGATAGGAATCCAATTCGGGCTTGGCTGGAAAGTTGGCGAATTTATGTGATTTTTTAAAAAAAACAGGGGCGGCAGAGGGACCGCCCACTGTTATCCATTATAAGAATCCGCTTAGATATTCTTCCTGCGTGAGACGGCTCACGACACCCATGATGTCTGACCCCGGCCTGCCTGTCTCACCAAACATCCTTTCATAGAAGACGTTTGGAGTCTCTTTTTGCATTTTGTCCATGATGCTCCTGATCATAGACTTTGCTTCTGCTTGCCTCGTTTTTTTCACCCCCTTTTGCGCACTTTTCTCATGCGCCTTGAACTACAAGACAAATATTGTGCGAACTTCTTTATAAGCATTTATTGTTCAGAACAGTTATGATAAGATATCCGCATTGCATATTATATTTCAAAGAATATAGGTTTGTAGTAACTGGCTGATTAAACTCAGATTATTAACTTTCGGATTAATTCCTTGCAATCGGCCGCATTAGCCTTTCCTTTGGTCTTTTTCATGACCTGGCCCACAAGATAGTTAAGCGCTTCTTCCCTGCCTTGCCTGTAATCGTCAGCCACGTTCGGGTTTTCTTCTATAGCCTCTTTGCAGAACGCTTCAAGCTCTGAAGCGCCTGAAACAGCCTCAAGATTGTGCTCTTTTACATGCTTTTCAACATCAAACCTCTTTTCAATCAGCTTTTCAAGCAGTTCCCTTGCTGTCTTGTCATTGACTTTTTTCGCCTCAAACATCTTAAGCAATGCAATAAGCTGTTTTTCATCAAGCTTAATATCCCTGAGCACCTTCTTTGATTCATTCAGCACGCCTACAAGCTCTTTTCTCAGCCATTTCGCAGCCAATACAGGGCCAATCTCTTTTGCGCATTTCTCAAATAAATCTGCAAGCTTCATGTCCATTGCAAGAACCTCTGCATCCTCTGCATTAAGTTTGTACTGCTCCCGGAAACGCAATGCTTTTGCATACGCAAGCTCTGGGATTTCCTTCCTTGCATCCGAAACCATCTTTTCAGTGACATCTATCGCAGGAAGGTTTGGCTCTGCAATAAACCCGTAATCATCTTCAGTTTCCTTTGTCCTCATCTGGTATGTGGCCTGCTTGTCCGCGTCCCACCCCCTTGTTTCCTGCACAACGCGCTCGTCATTCAAAAAAGCCCGCTTCTGCCTTTCAATCTCATAGCTTAGGGCGGACTCTATTTCCCTGAACCCTGAGATGTTCTTTATCTCAACCCTTGTATAGCCTGTTTCTTTTATTGAGATGTTTGCATCTGCTTTCATTGTGCCTGTTGCATTGCCATAAATCCCGAGGTATTCCACAATTGCCAGAAGCTTTTTCAGGAACAGCCTTGCTTCGTTAGGGCTTTCCATATCAGGCTCTGTGACAACTTCAATCAGCGGCGTGCCTGCCCTGTTGAAGTCTATCAAAGTGAATGGCGCGTCGCTTACTCCGCCCGGATGGATTAATGCGGCAGGGTCTTCCTCCATGTGCATCCTTTTCAATGCAACCCTTTTCCCGCTGCCTAAGTCTATATGCCCGCCTTCCCCAAGCGGGAATTCGTACTGCGTAATCTGGTAGTTTGCAGGCAGGTCAGGATAGAAATATGTCTTTCTTGAGAATATGACCTTGTTTGCGATGTTGCAGTTCAATGCCAGTGCTAATTTTAATGCATGCTTCAGCACCTGCCTGTTGAAAACAGGCTTTGAGCCGGGATGGGCCAAGCATACGGGACAGCAGTTTGTGTTCGGCTCCATTCCTTCAGGCAATTTGCATCCGCAGAACATCTTTGTCTTGATATTTTTGTTAAGAGAGATGTGCACTTCAAGCCCGATTTTCAGGTTTCCCATTGGGAGAACTGATGGGACAGGAATATATAAAAGTGTTGGTTCTGCTTATCCCCACAATCCGAACAGCCTCAGGAATCTCGCGAGCCACGGGTGCAGGTCGCTTTTACCGTTTGCCATCCATTTCTCGTCAGCTGCCTTTACCTTGTCATAAGGTATTTCTTCTGCAGGGCCTGTGCACACGCCTATCTGGTTTTCAGTGCCCTTCTCCCCGCCTTCACCCTGGTTCTCGCACTTGCATTTGTAGTATTTCTTAACCTGAAATTTGCCTGGCTCATCAGAGACTTTTCCGGTATCAACGCAAACGCCTTCGACCAACACAGCTTCGCCGAACTTGAACTTCTCTCCTGCATATAGCATCACATTGAGGTAATGGATTTCACTGCAGACATCGCCTGATGTTCCTCCGCCTCCAACGACCCCTGTATCTGTCTTTGCCTCGGGGTTAGTAATGTCCCCTTCATATTTCCATTCTGTATTCCCAGGAGACATTGGGTCATCCCCGTCTGTGTCAGAACAGCTTACTAATGTAAACGGCCCTCCTTTCTCAGCCATTGCCAGCGAAACAGCGAGCAATGAAATGGCTGCAATCAAAACAAGTATTTTTCTCATGGTATAACCTCCCTGATGCCTTTGCGGCTGTATTTTATAAGGCGGCTGTTGTTTATAAATCTTTATTAACCTGCTTAATCTTATATTTCTGATGGACGCAGTAATAATCGGAGTTTCCGACAGGAGCTCATTGTGGAGGCACGGCAAAATAAAGGAACGCGCTTATCCCAAGCTTGTTTCTTCATATGCAAAGCTCCTTGCTTCTTTCTTTGACAATGTGATTGTAACGCCTGATGACGGGGTTTACACTGATATTGCCTTGGAGTTTGGAAAGCTGAAAGGCAAAAAGCCGATTGCATACTATCCTGACAAGGATATATATTATGGCATTGAGCATATAAGGCAGAACTTCCCGAAATACGAATTAAGGCCGATTGACGGTGACTGGTATAAGCTTAATGCTGATTTGACAAAGCAGGCTTTGGCAGTTATCTGCATCGGCTTTTCTCCCGGTGTTTTGATTGAAGGCGCTTTCATTAAATACCACCAGAAGTATGGCGGGTTTAAGAACCCGAAATTAAAGAACATTCACTGGTTCATTGACGAGCGGTGCATCGACAGAAAGCTCCCGAAGAGCTTTGAAGAGCAGATATCAAACCTGTTCTATTACAAGAATCTAAAACAATTGAAAGAATTAATTGAAAAAAGAAAAGAGGCGCTTGAATAGCTACTTCCTGCAATACCCTTCAAGCTGTTCCTGCCAGCCTTTCACAACGTCAAAGCCGCCCTGCCAGAAGTCCCTTGAGCACATGTCAATGCCGACTTCCTGCAGTATCTTCTCCGGCGCTTCAGAGCCGCCGTATGCAAGTATCTTTTCCATCTTTGGAACGAATGATTTTCCCTCATTCTTGTACATTGCAAAGAGCGCAGTTGACAATAAGTCCCCGAAGCTGTATGCATAGCAGTAAAACGGCACATGGAAAATGTGCGGTATCGCTGCCCATCCGACCCTGAACATCGGGTCAACATCAACAGAATCGCCGTATTGCTCTTTCTGTATCTGCAGGTATATTTCGCAGAGCCGGTCCGGGGTTATTCCGCCGGGCATTTCTCTGTGCGCTTCAATCTCAAACCTTACGATGTTATTCTGCGCGATTGTTGTCGCAAATGAATCCGCAAGCTTTTCTGCAAGCATTGCTCTTTTTGCATTGCCGTCCTTTGCTTCTGCCAGCATCTTTTCAAAAAGCAAAAGCTCTGAGAACGTTGATGCTGTCTCCGCAAGCGGCAATGGTGCATCTTGGCTTGATATAGGCAGAGGGCTTGCATACAATGAGTGTATTCCGTGCCCAAGCTCGTGCGCAAGGGTTGAAACATCCCTTGGCCTGCCTGTGTGGTTAAGCATCACATAAGGCGCAATTGACGGCGCTATTGTCCAGCAGCAGGCTCCGTCCCTTTTTCCTTCCCTCGGGTGCGAGTCAATATGCTTCGCATCAATAATCTGCTTTGCTTTTTCAGCAAAGCCTGCCGAAAAACCGCCAAGCGTTTCAAGCACAATTCGCACTGAATCTTCATACCCTATTTTTTCCTCTTCATGCCTTTGCAATGGCGCATATACATCGAACCTTCTTAGTTTTTCCATGCCAAGCTCTTTTGCCTTAAAGCGGAAATATACCTGATATACACCTGTGTTGTCCCGGCATACGTCAAGCAGCGTCTCTATCGCCTTGTCCGGCACATTATTTGCATGATTCCTTCTTGATATGGGCGAATTGAATCCCCTCATGCGGGCTTCTGTAACCCAGTCTCTTACGACTGCCTGGTATATCATGAAGAATTTCATAACGTTGGCTTCATATACTGGCATCATTGCCCTGTATGCCGCTTCCCTTGCATCTGCGTCAGGCGAGAATATAAACTGGCTTATGCCTGCCCTTGTTCTTATTGTCTTTGCGCGCTTTGCGCCCTTCGGCTTGAATCTATACGTGAATTCTGTCTCCATAAGGCCTCTCAGGCTTGTGAGCACCTGATTTCCTGTGGCATCCTTTTCATTGATTACCATCTCTTCAGGCATGCTCAGCGTATGCACTGCTTCTTGTCTTGCTCTCAGCAGCTTGTATTTATCGCCGGGAACAGAGCTGAATAGCCTCTCTGCATTCGCGTCATCAAGCCTTTCCTTGCCTTCTGCATTCTTTCCTTTCAGCCAGTGCTGCACAGGAAGGGCTGCATTTTCCAGTTTTACTGCAAGCGCGCTTGCCCTGCTTTTCAGGGACTTTGCTTCCTGCGATTTTTGGTCAACTGATTCCATTAGCTGCGGCATGGCATCCAGCCTGTTCAGCCTTTCCATTACGCTATTTTCAAATGCAATAAAGGCCTTAAAATCATCAATGGGCATATCCGGGCTCAGCTTCGCATAGTGCCCGCCCATCGCCTGAACATCAGCTTCAACTTCTGCATGAAGCGCATCAAATCCCTGCACCGTGACAATATCATCCAAGTTCCATCTTTCGTCTGCCATTGTAAATACCCCCTCGTGCACAGGATAAGCCTCTTGTTTATAAGCCTTTTGGAGAATGAATTTAAACCACTAAACAGGCAAATATCCCATATGCACAAATACCTGAAATACGCATTGAACGCAGCTCTTGTGGCTGTTCTTGCAATTGCTTTTCTCTATTTCGCAACAAGGGACATAAGCCCAAAAGATGATTGGGGCACTGATGACAAAGGATTGATTAAATATCCTGAAGATAGGGGAAAGCTCGAAGACGTGAAAACAATTCTGCTTGAAGACAACGCCACTTACATTATTGAGAAAGTCTCTTTCAAGAGCAGGGACTTGATTGTTTACGGCCTGCTGTACATGCCGAAGAAGGAAAACGTTCCCGGAATAATAATGCTGCCTGCTGCAAGAGCGGGGAAAGAAGGGCAGGATTACCTTGCAAGGCAGCTTGCAACCCAGGGCTATGCTTTTTTCACAATAGACCAGAGGGGAATAGGGGAAACTGGAGGTAATGTGCCTTCAACGCAGGACGACTTTAACGCTTATTACAGCTTTAAAGAGCCTGTCCTGCATTTGCTTGTCTATGACGCCTTGAAATCATTTGACTTTTTGAAATCAAGAAAAGGCGTTGATGCTTCAAACATCCTTATCGGCGGTGAAAGCATGGGCGCGAGGTTTGCAATCATTGCAGGAGCTATAGACAAAAGCATAAAAGGCGTATTCGTGATAAGCACATCTGGGTATGGAATGCAGAAAACAACCACGCCTGAAGAGAAGTTCACTGCTTCCCTGAATCCGGATATGTATATTGGCAGGATAGCCCCAAGAAAGATTGTGGTGTTCCATTCAAAGTCAGACAATGTTGTGCCGTTTGAGCAGGCGCGGCAGACCTTTTCCTATGCATCCGAGCCGAAGGAATTCATAGAACTGCCTTCTTCATGCATACATGGCCAGTGCAGGGAGATGTATGGCACGCTGTTTGAAAAGCTGCGGGAAATGGCAGGATAAGCTTTATATACCCTTTTGATACTCTTTTTGCAGTAATGGGCTCATGGCGCAGCTTGGTAGCGCAACTGACTCTTAATCAGTGGGTCGTGGGTTCGAATCCCACTGGGCCCATGCAAGGTTAGCATGGACATAAAATCAGAATAAAGTGCAGCAGTGCCCATGCCCGGTGGGTCCCGAACGGAGTGAGACTACCCACTGGGCCCAGTTTTACTTTCAATAATCCTGGTATTGATACTAACTCGAAAAGTTAATAAATTCCTTAATCCTTATCTTTTTGATGCGAAATATTTGCCTCATAAACAAGAAAGTAGCTATCAACAGATGGGCGAAGCGTTTTGCTTTGCAAGACAGAATTTATAAAGAAAATTCATTGAAATATCCATTGTTAAAAGCAAGGCTTCTTGGATATTTTGCAGGCGATGGCTCTGTTTGCATTCATAAGGACAAGAAAGGTGGGGTCCATCATACTGTTCGTTTTTATCCGGATGACAAATCGATGCTGAATTCTTTCTTGTTTGCATTTATTAGAATATATGAAAAAAAGCCATATGTTGACTTAAGAAAGAATCATTATTGCAGCACAGTTGCTTCAAAGCCAATAGCATTAGATTTATTGCAATATGGCTCATTAAAAACTTTGGAATGGAGCTTTCCGGTATTTTGTGATTCTAAAGAAAAAAAGAAAGAGTGGTTGCGGGCTTTCTTTGATTGCGAAGCTCATGTTAATAAAAAATCAATTGTTATCCAATCTGTAAATGAGAAAGGTATAGAACAAATAAGGCAATGCTTGGAAGAATTTAATATAGTTTCTCGCACATATAAATACGAAAGGAAACAGAAAAATTGGAATAATAATTATCTCTTATTTATTAATCGAAAAGAGGATAAACAAAGATTTTTAAAGGAGATAGGCTTTACTCACCATAAGAAACTTGAGAAGTTATCTGCCGGCGTCACTTAACCTGGTACGTCCTTCATAGGGGCGCAGGAAATAGTGCTGGTCTCGAATTGATTTGCGAGGCAACCAGTGCCTTCACGGGCATGTAGGTTCAAATCCTACCGCCGGCGTAGCGGGGCGCAGGGGCAGAGCCCCTGCCTCCTTGGCTTTATTTTATCGCTTCCTTTCAGGAATATCTTTATAAGTTTCCTATTACTCCTATCAAGCATGGACGACCGAATAATCAACATGATTCTTGAGCAGAATGAATTAACATGGCAGAACATTATATACGACTTAATCAAGTCAGATGAAATGGACCCCTGGGATATTGATGTTTCACTTTTAACACAGAGGTATATTGAGACGATAAAGGCGATGGAGCAGATGAATTTCCTTATTTCGGGCAAGGTGCTTTTGGCAGCCGCATTGCTGGTTAAGATAAAATCAGACCGGCTTGTCGAGCAGGACATTGCATACTTTGACTCAATCCTTTTCCCGCAGACAGAAGCGCTGGATGACATGGAGATGCAGTTCACTGAAAGGCAGAAAGTGGAGCATCCGCCGCTGGGCATAAGGACCCCCCTCCCGAGAAAGAGAAAAGTGTCTGTGCAGGACCTGATGAAGGCGCTGCAGCGCGCTTTGGAAGTTGATAAAAGAAGAACGCTGAAGTACAACAGGTATTACACTGAAAATGTTGCAGTCGTGCCTGAAAGGAAAGTCGACATACTTGTCTTAATCAAAAGCCTTTACGGAAAAATAGTGGGATTCTTTGAAAAGAAAGAGACAATCACTTTTACAAAGCTTTTGCCTGAGGGCGAGCCCACAAAAAGGGAGAAAGTGCTCACACTGCTTCCGCTGCTTCATCTTGAGAACGAGTCAAAGGTTGATTTGAGCCAGGAAGCGAATTTCGCAGAGATATACGTGACGCTGAATAACATTGAAAATACTACTGCTTCCATCCCATCTTCTTCAGCAGCAAACTGAAAAACCCAATCTCAACTTCTGTTTCAGCCTCTTCTGAGTATTCCTGCCCTATCAAAGCGGCAGCGAGCTTCTTGTATCCAACCGCTGCTTTTGATTTCGGATGCGTGAAAACAACAGCATCTTTCATTGCAAGCGATTCCCTTACAGCCTTGTCATAAGGTATTACTGAAATGACGGGGTTTTCAAGGAATTCTTCTGTTGTCTTCACAGAAACGTCATGCTCGTGCTGGTTCATCTTTGTCAAAACAACGCCTGTTATCCTCTTGCTGAACTGCTCGGCAAGCTTTATTGTTTTTAATGCATCTGTTATCGCGGGCAATTCGGGGTTTGTAACAATCAAAAGCTCTTCAACAGAAAGTATTGCGTTAAGCGCTTCCCTTCCGAGCCCTGCTGCCCCGTCAAGTATGATAAAGTCAGGCTTGTATTTTGCAAGCTGCTTGATAGCCCTTTTCAGCTTTTCAGGGTCTGTTGTATGCAGGTCGCTGATCGACAGGCTTCCCGGGACAATCTTCGGGCCCGCCGGATGCGCGTAAACTGCTTCTGTTATTGAATTCTTGCCCTGCAAAACATGGTGCAGATGAATAGGAACAATCGGGACGCCGAGATGCAGCCCCACGTTTGGAGTTGTCAGGTTTGCATCAACAATGATTACATCCCTCCCGAAATAAGAAAGCGCGGCGCCGAGATTAATGGAAGTCGTTGTTTTTCCAGTACCGCCTTTTCCAGCAAGCACTCCAATGATTTTAGTCATAAGCAAACACTCCTGTTGCAGTCCCGAAGGCGGCTTTGAACGCCAGTGAGATTGCCGCCTTTTCCAGCAAGAACACCTATTATCTTTGTCACTTCGTTTCACTCCGTTCCAAGCTTTTCTTCGCCCACTGCTCGAAAAGTTTTGTCATTTTAAGCGAATATTCCCTTTATTTCATCAATTCTGTCATGTAGTTTATATATTTTTTCGTCTGTTCGGCATAATCGCGCAAAGTGTCGATTGTTATCTCCGCGTCCTTTGTTATCATTGCAACATTCTTCCTGTATTCCTCTTTCTTTTTGTAATCAGACGTGACAAGCCTTTTCAGGTGCATATAAAAGTCAATCATGTCTTTCAGCGTTGCATCCTTCGGTAAAAGCTCTTCCAGCTTCCTGCACCTTACCATAGCAACAGCGGGCATTGCGCTGATCTTGCCTTTTTTGCGGTAATATTCAAGAAGGTCTGTAATCTCAAAGTCCATTGTGCTTACCAGCCGCTGCAGCACGCTTCTTATGACATCAACCGTCCTTGTGTATTTCAGCGTGACGAATATCAGATGGTCCACGCGCTTCATTTCTTCAGATGCATTGTTTTCTCCCATCATTTTGCAACAACCGCCCGGAGCACATGGTTGATCTTTGCCATGAACTCCCTTCCTTCCATGACATACAGCTTCATCTTCTGGATGTCAAGCACATTCATGCTGTAATCCTCTCCGCATATCACAAACTTTCCCTGCCTGCTGAACTCGACAGGGCTCTCCTTCTTTGCCTGCACAATGCTTTTCAGGTCAAGCATCAGCAGCACGATGTTCCTGTTGAACCCGTACCTGTTCACGCATTCGCTCTTGAACAGCTCAAGCTCCATCTCAAAAGGCCCTGGCACAAGAGGCACCCTCTTGTACAGCCTTTCATATTCAAGCACTGCCGCAACCCCCTTTGCAAGGGAATTGTAAAGCACCTCTGCTATGATGTAAAGCAGCTTTGTTTCCTTAATCATCGGAAACGTCACATATGCCAGATGGTCAGCTTTCTGAAACTCCCTGTTCGCTTCTGCAACAAGCTGCTTTAGTTTTTCCATAGTGAGTATTATTCATGTTTTAGTGCCAGTATAGCTTCTGCGAGGTCGCCGTTTGCCTGCTTCAGGGCTTCCTTCGCCTTTTCATCGCTTACATTCGCCTGCTCTGCAACTGTTTTCACGTCTTCCTCTGAAAATCCCATCTCCTGTATGTCGCCTGTAATCTCAAAGCTTTCCCTGCCCATCATGTTCATCTTCACAACGCTGGGATTCCTTATGACTATGTCGCCTTTAGAAGTTTTAATCACTACTTCATCTGCAGCTATTTCCTCCTGTTTTATACCCATTTTTTTCATAGCCGCTTTCATCAGCCTGGGGTCAATGTTTGGTATCATCCTAAGGGCTTTATGTAATGCAGAACAACCACCAGCACAAGTATTGCTGTTATCCCCGCCACGACATATGTTGGCGGCATCTCTATCTTGCTTTTGTATTCATCGTAATACCTGATTAATCCTCCGCCGCTGCTGGGCATCCTAATCTTATCGTCTGCCATTATCTCACTTCACTCCGTTTGTTCGAAATGGCACTTCGCTATCGCTTGCGCCATGGGATTATAGTATATGCAAGGGAGTATATAAATATATTGTGCTAAACGGCTGTTAAACGCCGGAAGAAAGCAAAAGAGGTGAAATAAACAGAAGGCAGGCCGCCGGCACACCATGGCACATTCATCTTGCCGAAAGCTTTATATACATATCACGTAATATTACGTAATGTGGTAAATGAAATAATCGCAAGGGTCAGCAGGGGAAGCAGGATGGACCAGGTTTACCTGCCGAAGAACAGGGCTTCTGCCTTGGGCGTAGGGGAATACGTGGTGATAGCCCCTGCTCTCCGAAAAGAGCAAATAACGCCGTACTACTATAATGCAGGGCATATAGAACCGATAAAGGCGGAAATCATACAGGGTATTCTAAGCAATTCAGAAGCGGAAAACATAATTATTGCAGGCTCTTTTCTTGAAAAAGGCTTTTGCTTTGAAGACATAGACATAATAGTCATAAACGGCGAGGGCAGGGCAATAGAAAATTATGTTGAAATAGCTTTTGGGCTTAAAGCACATATAATCAATATGAAATATGATGCATTAAGGGCCGGGCTTAATACAGACCCTCTTTTCCAGATGATTTTAAGCAGGTTTGCCTCAAAAGAAAGAATCCTGCTCAACATAAAGCCGCAAATAAACTACAAGCTGCTTGACCTGCATTTGCTGAAAAGCAAGCTCCTGCCTGAGCAATTTGAGCACCTGAACGGCAAAGAAAAGTATAAGCTGGCAAGGAACATGATTGCAATCAAGCTGTTTATTGAAGGGAAGACAGCAACAATAGAGAAGGTGAACAAGGAAATAGAATCCCTCTTCGGCAAAGGCGCTGTTAAAAGCATATTCGAGAACACAATAGAGAAAACGCCGTTCACAGCAAAATATAGGGAAGTCTATAGAAAAGTATTTAATGCGATAATGGGTGGCATAAGCCATGCAAAACAAGGGCAAGCTGGTTAGGATATTCATCGGCAATGTAGCAAATGCAGTTGTGCATGAAATCCTTGAAAATGCAATAGAAGAGCAAAGCCTGCGCTCCCATTACGGCAAGGAGATGCAGAACAGCTTCTTATTGGCAAAAAGATATAGGAAAAAATTGAATCCTGGAGGCAAACCTCTCCCAGATAAAGAAAGTGCTGATATAAAGGCAAAGATAATGAAAAAAGCAGTGAATGAGCTAAAACTAAGGATAAAGAAGGGCTATACAAACATCGACGTTGATTCTGCGGATAAAATAGCTGAAAAGCTGCTTAAAAAGCTGAAGGCATAGGCTGCAGGATGAATTAGCTATTTTAATGCCAATTGCAAATACGCAAGAAATTCACGCTGGAAGCCAGCTTTCTCATATTTCCATGATATCTCTCTTTTTTCCGTCTCTTTGAATCTTTTTCCACTCTACTGCAACAACTTTCCTGACACAAATACTGCAGAACAGAAATCTTAATAAGGCACAATAATCTCCTGCTTCTCAGGAAAAGAGGTATTGGAGGCAAGATTCTAAATGGTCGCTTTAACATACGAGGAAATCAGGGCAAAGATAAAGGACGCAACAGGCGTTTCTGAATCAGAAATTGACAATAAGGTAAGCCAGAAGCTTAAGCAGCTTTCAGACTTAATCTCAAAAGAGGGCGCAGCCCATATTGTTGCAAATGACATGGGCGTGAAGATATTCCAGCAGCAAAAGCATTCAAGGCAGAAAATCAATGAGGTAATGCCCATGCAGAGGAATGTTGAGGTTCTGGCAAGGGTTGTGAGGAATTACGGCACAAGGAACTTCAAGACAGAAAAGAAAGAGGGGAGGGTTGCATCATTCCTTATGGGAGATGAAACAGGCGTGATGAGAGCCACTGTCTGGGACGAGCCTGTGATACAGCAGCTGGCTGATTTGAAGGACAATGACATCGTGCTTATCAAGGGCGCTTATGTGAAGGAAAACAACGGGTTCAAAGAGCTTCACCTTGGCTCAGGCTCTTCACTGCAGCTTAACCCTGCAAACGAGACAGTAGGGTTTTCAAAGCAGGCGCCGTCAAACAAAACAATCGCGGAATTAAAGGAAAAGGACCTTGCGACAGTCACAGGCACTGTTGTGCAGCTTTTTGAGCCGAGATTCTATGAAGCATGCGTCACATGCGGGAAGAAAGTGCAGGAAGACGGCACATGCAGCCAGCACGGCAAGACTGAAAAAAGGCTTATGCCTGTCGTGAACATAATTCTTGATGACGGCACTGACAACATACGGATTGTGTTTTTCAGGGACCTGGCTGAGTCATTAATTGGGCTGAAATCCGATGAGCTTGCAAAGGCGAGGGAAAACCCCACTCTGCTCGAAGACCTGAAAAAGACAGTGCTTGGGAAGCAGGTGCAGATAACAGGCAGGGTAAACATGAACGAGATGTTTGCAAGGCTTGAAATGGTTGCGCAGAACGTGAAAGAGGCAACGCCTGAGGATGTTGTTGCTGTGGTAAAGCAGGAAGAAGTCGTATAAAAAATGATGCGAGCGAAGCGAGTGCCATTTCGAGTGAGCGGAGCGTAACGAGATAATGATGTTCAAAACTCACCTTGCGGTCGGCGCATTAAGCGGCCTGGTGATTTTGAAGTTCTTCCATCCCGAGCCAGCTGTTATATTTTCTTTATTATTCCTTTTTGCAAGCATACTGCCTGACATAGACACTACAAAGAGCTTTATAGGGCATAAGCTTTGGCCTGTTTCTTCTGTGCTGTCATTGTTTGTAAAGCACAGGGGATTTTTGCATTCAATATGGCTGCCTTTGGTTTCATTTTCTTTTGCAGCTTACTTCGGATATGCAATGATAGGCGCTGCGTTTGCGCTTGGCTATCTTGTTCATATACTTGCGGATTCAGTTACAGAAGAGGGCGTGCCATTGTTCGCGCCTTTTTTCATGCGCAGGGTGCGGGGCTTCATAAAGACGGGCGGCACTTTGGAGTATGTTTTTCTCCTCTGCGTGTGCGTGATGCTCGGCGTGACTGCTGCAAGCTTTTACTGAATTATTCAGATCTTTCTTGCAAGAATTATATACGTATACGGCTCTTTCCTGCTTAGCCTGTTTATCAGCTTCATAACGCAGTAGCTCAAAACTGAATCAGTCTGCTCTGAAATCCTGTGCAGCAGCTCTGCGTTCCTTGAAATCGGCTTTACGGCGGATATTCCAAAGCCGTTCGCCCTTAACTCTTTTTCAAGCGCGCTTATCGCCCAGGACTGCGTATAAATCCTCTTTTTGCCTATCCTTGCTTTTTCCGGCACGAATCGCGGGACTTTTGCGTTTGGCGCATCGAATATCAGAAAGCCGTGCGCGTTTAATTTTGAATGTATTGCTTTGAATAATGCCTTTCTTTCAGCTTTATCAAAATACCATATGAATCTTGTTGATATGATTGCTTCAAAGCAATTATTTCTGAAAGGTATGTTGAATGCATCGCCTGTTTTCAGTGCCCATCCTTTAAGCAGCGGCTTTGCGGCGTTAAGCATTTCCCTGCTTGTGTCAATTGCAAATCCCTGCTTATAATGCCTGAGGCAGCTAGCTACCCTCCCTGTTCCTGCTGCCAAGTCCAGGATTTTATCCGGCCTGATTTGCGCAAGCAGTGAATTGATTGCCATGCACTCCAGTTCATGCTCAAGTTTTCCGAACGATGAGGAATATCTTTGGTCTATGTATTTTGAGGCAACTTCCTCATCCTGATAATATTTTTTTATTGCGTTTTTCCCCTGTATCTTTGCGCGCATTCTCAGAACATCCACGGATATTTCTTTTTGGTTTCCTGTATGAAGCTGCCGAGGTTGTATATGCCGAGCTCTGAAATGATTGCAGCCACAAGCTCTGCATTGACTTTTTCAAACGCATGGTTGCTTATTTTCACGCCCTTTGGCGGCTTTTCCCATACTTCCTTCGGATTCCTCTCTTCTATCGCCTCTTCATGCCCAAATATGGACGCGGGGTCAAATTTCCATGCGACAGAGCATGAATAAACAGGCACGTCGTGCTTTTTGGCAAGCTCTGCAATAAGCCCGCTTCCAATCTTGTTGTAAATGCCTGTAGGGGTGATTGCATCAGCGCCAATCATCATGATATCCGCTTTCTTCAGCGCAAACCTTGCTGCGGAATCAACAAAATGCGTCACAGGAATCTTTGCCTTCGCAAGCTCTTCAGCTGTTATCCTGCCCTGGAAATGCGGCCTTGTCTCTGTGTTGTAAACTTCAAACTTCTTTGTCTTCGCAGCCTCTTTAAGTATTGCAGTGACAGACGAAGAATGGCAGTGCGTGTATACAATGCTGTTGTTTTCAACCAGTCCCGCGCCTATCTTCGCAAGGCATTCTTTTGCGGCTTTCTTCAGCAGCAGCACGTCTTTTGCAGCATTTTTCGCCTCAGCCTTAAGCTCTTTTATATTGTCCAGCCCCTGAAGCCTGCCTGTGAAATAATTAAGAAAGTTCCTCATCATGGGCTCTGTCGCCCTTGTTGCAACAAGCATTTTTTTTGCTGCTTCTATCTCTGAAAAAAACTTCTCCGCATTTTTAGCCTTTGACTTTGACGCGGCATATGCCAGCGCCTCAACAGAGGACATTGCCACGTTTGTGGCTCCCTGTATCTTCAGGCTCTTTATGTTACTGCATGTTGCCTTTAAATTCATGGAACTATAGTCGGTGGGAAACTATATAAACTTTTTCGGGTCCTTATAATCTATGTTTACGGTAAGCGTGCTTGAAAAATGCCGCATTGTTAAAGGCAAGATTGAAGATATACGGAGAAATAACGTTTCCTGGGGCGATTTTTTGAATCCCACCGCCTCTGAACTAAAGAAGGTATCGGAAATTGTCGGCATGGGGGAAACGGAAATAAGGGAGCTGCTTAACTCAAATGCAAGGCCCGTGCTTACAAACATAGAAAAATATTCAGTTATACTTTTCCAGTCTCCTGCAGAAGCAGAGTCCGTAACAATGCCTATGCTTGTTTTCATATCAAAAAGAAGCAATGATTTCATAACAATCCACCTGCACGAATCAAATTCGATAAAGCGCATGCTTGCGTGGGATGAGAAACGGAAAGTAAGGGTGTTTTCCAAGGGCACGACCTACCTTTTGTACCATCTTGTTGATGAGATAAGCGCTTCATACGCCGCTTGGTTGGAGCTGATGGACGACAAGATAGAACAGCTTGAAGATAGCATATATGCGGAAGACGGCGGGCACAAGGACATGATGCGGCAGGCGTTTGAAGTCAAGAAAAAGCTTATTTATTTCTACAAGGCGCTTTCCGCAAACAGGGATGTAGTGTCCTCAATTGAAAAAGAGTACGGCGCATTCCTCAACAAGAAAGACCTGTCAAAGTTCAGGCTGATGTATTCTGATTTCACCCAGCTTCTTGAGCTTACAGTCACGTACAGGGATATACTCACCACAACAATAGAAGTCTATTTATCAGTTGTGTCAAACAGCCTTAATGTTACAATGAAAAAGCTGACAGCGTGGGGCGCAATCATACTCCTTCCTTCGCTTGTTTCAGGCATTTACGGCATGAATTTCAGGTATTTGCCCGAGGCCGAGTGGCGGTACGGCTATTTGTTCGCGCTTGGCATTATGACAGCAATGGTTGTTGCGGCTTACGCCTATTTCAAAAGAAAAGAGTGGATCTGATTAGCAGGTAGTCGGTAGGTAGTAGCTATTGACTAACGACTAAAGGCTACTGGCTAAGAAAGCGGCTTGCGCTTAAAGCGGTTCTATCAATGCACAATGCGATAATTGCATTTATTCCTGCCGGAGGCTGGCTATCTATTTTTTGTAGAAAACAACAGAAAAAGAAAAAAAGAAACAAGACTCTTATAAGTCGCAGGGCTTCAGTGTCTTTCTTCCGTTTTCCTGCGCTCTCTTTGCCGCCTCTTTGACTAATGCGACAACCTTGTCGCTTAAGGCGTCTGCAAAGTCGCCTGCAACGTTCATGCCTTCTGCAAAGTCTTTTACTTTGCTTCTTACAACCAAAAGTTCTGACATTTTATCTACCTCCGTTTTAAATAAATCTTAATAGTTAGGTGTTATGGGCTTATATAAAGATTTCTGATGCGGTTTTTTGCTTTGCAATAGAAACCTATTTATATTCCGGGGCTATCCTCTTCTGCATGGCTGATGAAACAAAAGACCCCACAACCTTATACATAGATGGAAAGCGCATATCATTAGGCGTAGGCGGAGATGATATTGCTGAAACACTAAGACAGGAATTGGAAGGCGTGCATGGGCCGGCTGAAATGGCTGAGCTGGTAGTATCCGGCGGGCTTGTGCATAAGGCAACAGTTATGGATGCTGTTCGCTGGGATGCGCTCTATGTCAGGGCAATATGCGCCAGTGCCGATGATAAAGATAATGCAGAAGGATATAAATTTGATTCTGCCGGCAGGGAAAAACGGCTTCCTGTTGAGAGAAGAAAAGGGTTATACAGGAAGGCTACTGCCCTGATAGATAAATATCCCCAGTTTTTTCCGCAAGATGTTGACCGTAGCAGGCTGTCTGATATCATAGAAAGGCTTTCTTCAGGCGGGAATGTCTCGATGGAAGAGGCAGAGCTGGCTGCGGATGTTTTTACAAGATACAATGTTTATTATCTTGAAATGTTTCAGGGATGCCAGAGGATAGAGACTCGTATTTAGCCCTTTGATGTACCCACTTGCCCGGATTAGCCCAATTCTTAACGCAAACATTTAAATATCCCCTCCTTGCATTAATATACGCATTAGGGGGCTTATAAACATGGCAAACGCACAAAAAAAGGAAACCAAGGAAGCGCCAAAAGACCTGCAAAAAGAGCAGGAAGAGGCAATGCTCGCGCAGCTCCCGCCTGAAATGCAGGAAAAGATGAAAGTGCTCAAGGAAAAGATGGACTCTTTCACCAAAAAGATTCTTGAAAAGTTTGACAAGTACATTATCGGCGTTGCGCTTCTCCCGCCGGAAAAGATGCTTCCGCCTGAAATAAGGGAAGAAAAAAAGGATGACCCTAACAAGATAAGCGCCCTTGTTCTCATTGATGATTCTGACAGCAAAAAAATGCCCAAGGAAGAATTGGGTTCAAAGCTGAGCCAGATAATACAGCAGATTGGGAAGGACATTGACCCGAACCTTTCACCGGAAATACTGCTTGTGTCAGAGCTGAAGGAGTCATGCTTTGACGCAAAGTACGAAGTGCTGAGGATGATTGCAATGTCAGCGCCTGTTTACGACCCGGCAGACATGATTGCCGCAATAAAAATATCAGAAGTGCACAAGTCAATGGTGCTGAAGAAGTTTGAGAAGTACATAGTAAGCTATGTTGCCGCAGGCTCATTGTTCAGGGGAGAGAAATCAAATGACATTGACATTTACATAGTCATAGATGATACAGACGTCAAGAAAATGCCTAGGGCAGAGCTGAAAGACAAGCTGAGGGCGATAATCATAGGCATGGGGTTTGATGCTGCAAGGATTACAGGCGTTAAAAAGCAGTTCCATGTCCAGACATACATATTGACAGACTTCTGGGACTCTGTGAAAGACGCAAACCCGGTAATATACACATTCCTCAGGGACGGCGTCCCGCTTTACGACAGGGGCGTTTTCATGCCGTGGAAGCTTTTATTGCAGATGGGCAGGATAAGGCCGAGCCCGGAGGCAATTGACATGAACATGGATATTGGCGAGAAATTAGTCCAGCGCTCAAAGCAGAAGCTCCTCAGCATAGTGGCTGAAGACCT
The DNA here is from genome assembly GCA_013329215.1 of Nanobdellota archaeon. GTDB lineage: Archaea > Nanobdellota > Nanobdellia > SCGC-AAA011-G17 > GW2011-AR17 > UBA9640 > UBA9640 sp9640u. Next base: position 19,122 of record DUKS01000064.1, read on the forward strand.
GTATTATGCAGTATTAAACCCGACACAGGCTGCGCTGATGCTTTACGGCATTCCCCCGCCCACTCCAAAAGAGACAATTCAGCTGATGGATGACATATTTGTGCAGAAGGAAAAGATGCTGGAAAAGAAATACGTCGAGATTCTTGAAAAGATAAGAAAAATTTACAAGGATGTAGAGCACGGAAAAGTAACTTCCATTACAGGCAAGGAAATAGACAGCTTTTTGAAGGATGTAGAAGACTATCTTGCCAGGATAAAGCAGCTGTTCAAGCAGATTGAGGAAAAAGCAGAAAGGGAGAGCATACTTGACGTGTATGACACATGCATGTCGATAACAAAAGACCTTCTTGCGGAGAAAGGGGTAAAGCAGGTTTCTGATGACAAGGTGTTCCAGCTGTTCAAGGAAAAGCTTGTCGGAGAGGAAAGGGTGCCTGAGAAATTCCTGAGGACGCTGAAAGATGTTGAGAAAGCAAAGGAAGACTTCATTGCAGGCAAAATATCAAAGCAGGAAGTTCAGAAAGTCAAGAAGGAAGCCCACCAGTTTGTCAAGGCGCTTGTCGAGCACATGCAGAGAAAAAAGGTACTGGATATCGAGCGCGCAAAGGTAAGGTTTAAATATGGGGACAAGATAGGAGAGTTAATTTTGCTTGAAGATGCCGCGTTTGTCGTCAAGGACGTTGAAAAGCGGGAAGAGATGCTTCAGGCTGATATAACCAAGAATGGCGGGCTTGAAAACACGAGAGCAGGCACGCTTGAAGAATTAGAAAAGCATATAAGCAAGCTCGTATCACCCAGAAAGGTGTTTATCAGGGAAAGGCTGTTTGAGGACCTAAGAACCCTGGTTGGTCAGGATATAGAAATACTATTGTGAGGAAAAATAACATGGAAGGCATTGTTTGCAATTTCAGGCAGGGAAGGCACACGCAGAAGAACAGGCACATGATTATAGAAGTGCACGGCGTTGCTTCAAAGGAAAAAGCTGCAAAGCTTGTAGGAAAGAAGGTAGAGTGGACTTCGTCTGCAGGAAAAAAGCTTTTTGGAGAGATAAGGGCTGCCCACGGCTGCAACGGCGCTGTTCGGGCGATATTCGAGCACGGATTGCCGGGCCAGGCAGTCGGCACAAAGGTAAAAATCACGGAGTAAATGAAAAATGGCAGGATTAAGACCAGGGCATTGCTACAGGGCGCTTGAAAGGCCCTTCACAAGAAAGTCAAAGTACAAGAAAAAAGCATTCATAAAGGCTGTTCCTGCAATAAAAGTTGCAAGATACGACTTGGGCGACCTGAAAAAGGAATTTAACACGAAAATTGACCTTAATTCAAAAACTGATTTGCAGGTAAGGCACAATGCAATTGAATCTGCAAGGCAGGTTATTACAAGAAAACTGGATTTGATGAACAGGCCTTACCGCTTAAAGGTAAGGGTCTACCCCCATCATGCATTAAGGGAAAACAAGATGCTTACAGGCGCAGGAGCAGACAGAATGTCAACAGGCATGCAGCGTTCATTCGGGAGAATCATAAGCCTTGCAGCCCAGGTGAAAGCCGGGGCGCCTTTGTTCACTGTTTTTGTTGATTCCGCAGACAAGGTGCCCGCAGTGGATGCTATAACTTCTGCCAAGCCAAAACTGCCGTGCAGGTGCGAAGTGCAGGTCACTTCTCTTTAGCGCTAAAACCCTGTTTTTTGCGTTTATACGCCTTATAGGCAAGAATTAGGCCTTCTTCCCATTCTTTAATATATATGTTTTACTCCAACAATCTTTAAATAGAGGTTTGACTATAATTATTACTATTGGATTACAGCAACTACAGTAATCCCGCAGATTTGATGACTAAAACAAGAGTGTTCTTATCTTTTGCATTGGGGGTTTTATGTATCCCTTATGCCAATGCAGGGAATAATAAAAAATGAAAGGAGATGAATAAAAAAGGAAAAAGAGTTTTCCTCAAAGCTTCCACACCCAGAGGAAAACCAAAAGTCGGCTGAATTTCCCTTCAACTAAATAGCGGGCGCATTAATAAAGATTTCGGGCGCCCGCTTTGGCCTTGTTGGCGGGCAATTCTTTCAGGCACCTTGATTTCAAATGGCAAACAGCATTATTTTGCGCAAAGCAGTGCAGACTGCAATATGCAATAGTCTCGGGGGTGATATCGCCGCAACTGTTTTGAGGCAACAAGCAGGCGACTGCGCGGCCCATACAGGCTTGCATTCCCTCCCAAGATGGGAGAGACGAAACGCAAGTTTCGATTCCCTCCCAAGATGGGGGATTTGCCGAGAATCCCATAAAAAATGGTTCATCCTGCCCCCCAAGGCCATGGGGGGAGGGTAACCTTTAGGTGCAGCATGGAAGAAAACAACCAGCTCAACAGCAGGCAGAAAGCGGACCTTTTTGTTGAGATTGAAAACTGCAGGAAAAACCTGGAATTCTACAGGGGGGAGATTGAAAAAGTTGAGGAAAAGCTTGAGGAGCTTGAGAAGCTGAAGAAGGCGTATGAATATTATTGACAGTAAACTTTAAATAACTGCATCTTATTCTCACATATAGGAGAGGTGATATATATGGGTTTGATGACTGCTGATGCCGGGCAAAAGCTTCAAAGAAAAGAGGAAGGGCCAAAACCGCTGACAATACCGGAGCATAACATACTCCAGCTTCTTAACAAGATGGAAATTCTTGAGAAAAAGATGCACGATACGTCAGTGTTCCTTGCGCTGTACAATGAGCTCAGGGACCTGGAAACCAGGTTTGTTGAGGCTGTTGATGCTGCAGAGGCGAACAACTATGCTATTTCCGAGTCTGTAAAGAAAAGAATCAAGATGAGGAAAGACAAGATATTAAGAAAGAGGTAAAGGGTGAGACAAATGGGCAAGGTTATCCTTAAGTTTAAAAGGATAGAAGTGGGCAAGGTTGACACAAGGAACAACGTTATGGAGCTGTTCTTCTGCTTTGACGAGAATGGCAGGGAAATGAAGCACAGGAAAAGCTATCCGCTTGACATGGATGTTGACAATTTCGTCAATTCGCTGATTAACGAGATAAAAGTAAAGTCGCATGAAAGGAATGCTGTTGTCGTTGATGATGATGACTTCCTCAGCTATCACATGAACATACTCATTGACGAGCCCGAGCCGGGAGTTGCAAAGGATAAGATAGCTAATGCCCTGAGGCGCTTCAAGGACAAGGTGAGAAGCTTCAGGAACATAAGGCAGTCTGACAATTATATCACGCACTATAACGAGCTCGTAGGGCTTAAGGCGGATATTGAGTAGACCGCTTAGACAAAGGCGGGCCTCCGGCATTTATTCTTTTTTATTTGCCATTAAAATAATAAATTTGCAATTTAAGATATAAGGTGGATTAGCAGCTTCAAAATCTTCTACAACTTCTGAATCGTGCAGTTCTATTTGGTAATCCCGTAGAAGATTTCTCAATGTCTGTTTTGCTCCTTCTAAGCTATATACTGTTTCTTTGCCAAATGTGACCTTTTTTCCACTTGGAGAAGTTCTTTTTATATCCGTTGCAAAGTCAATTATCATTCTGCCGTCTGGCTTAAGGACGCGGCCTATTTCAAAAATTATCTTCTGTAGAACCTCTTTTGGAAAAAGATGCAAAACCCCCGTACAAAACACACCGTCGAATGACGCATCTTCAAATGGAAATTTTTTGGCAATATCAAATGATTTTGTTTTGAGCTTGGTTCGGTATTTTTTTTGGGTGTTGTGCCATAGTTTACTGAGGGCACTTCCATCAATATCAGCAGCGACAACTGAACTGGCTTTCTCCAATAAGTACAGATTATACCTGCCATCGCCAGCAGCAAGATTTAACCATTTGCCATGAATATCCGCATTTTTCAGAATCTGTAATGTATCTTTATCGCCCGCTCCCCAAATAGAATTTGTCCCTGTGGTAAAATAATCTATTCCTTCAGTAAAAACATACTTATCTTCTTCTGGTTTAGTTGGATTTGTTATTCTGCCCATCTTATGTAATTCAATGCTCATTTATATAAATCCTCCTAAAGAAGATAGCTTCTAATACATCGAAATCCATTAGACTTCCAGATAGATGGGGCTTGGGGCTAACGGGAAACTATAAGAAATAGGAATTATTCCCCAACCGCCTTACTCGATACCTTTTTATTCTTTGCCTCTTTCTATTTCCTTATGAAAAACTTTTGGGATATTGTGAATGATGTAATTGGACAGTCTGACATAGTAATGGAAATACTGGATGCCCGCTTTGTTGAAGAAACAAGGAATAAGGAACTGGAAGACAGGATAAGGGCAAAGGGAAAGAAGCTCATATTTGTTATAAACAAGTGCGACTTGGCTGAAAAGGGGGTTCTTGAGAAAAAAAAGAGGGAACTGAATCCATGCGTGTTTGTATCAGCAATAAAGCGCTTTGGAATCACAATGCTTTTGCATGAGATACAAAGGCATGCGGACAAAAGCAAGGAACGGGTTGTCGTCGGCGTTGTGGGTTATCCCAATACAGGCAAGAGCTCTGTGATAAATGCATTGAAAGGCAGGGCAAGCGCCCCTGTATCGCCACAGAGCGGGTTCACAAAGGCATTGCAGCTTATCAGGATCACAAGCCGCATTTACCTTCTGGACACCCCCGGGGTTTATTCTTACATGGAAAAGGATGCTGCAAAGCATGCCCTGATATCATCAATGGATTTCAGCAGGATAAAAGATCCCGAGTCTGCCGTAATATCCCTGCTCGAATACAACAGGAAAGCTATTGCCTCGCATTACGGGGTTAAGGAGCTCAAGGACAGCGAGGCGCTTCTCGTGGAAATTGCAGTAAAGATGAATAAGGTCAAGAAAGGCGGCGTGCCCGATACAAAACTTGCCGCACAAATGCTTCTGAAAGACTGGCAGCGTGGAAAAATCCGGATTATTTAGCCACAACTTTAAGCTTTTTTTCTTTTGAGAACTCGCCCCTGAGGTTAACAAGCTCAAAGCTCTTTATGCCCTGCTTCTCAGCCCATGATTTTGCGGCTGATTCTGAAGCAAAGGTCTTTGCCCTTGTTGCGCGCTTTCTGCTTTTAAATCTGACCAGCTTTAAGTGCGTGGCAGAGCCGAAATATCTTTTTTGTTTTGCATGTACTTTCTTAGCCATGGGATATATGATTTAAGGACTCTTTTATAAGCTTTTTGGCTGGATAAGAGGGAGGAGCATTACTGCTCCCCGCAAAGCACCTTGTCAAGGTATGACATGGGCTTTATGTCCACAATTGTCGTTTTGTGGAGAATCCACTTGCCGTCTTTGCTCTTGCTCACGCTGCTCTTTATTATGGGCTGCCTGCTGAGCTCGTCTATCCTCTTTTCGCTTAGCTCTTTTTTTGCCATTTTAGTTTCTCCTTTCCTGAAATTCGATTGATTCCAGGATAAGGGTGTTTTGCAGAACTTGTATTTAATACCTCGTCCGGAAATGTGGACGTTTTTCCGTTGTCGCCGAAGGATTTTCAATGGACATTTTTACAAGGTTATTGCAGGATTTACAGAAAAAGATATGATTATTATTGTTTCTTAAACAGGCCTTTAATCAGGCTGCTGCTGCTCTTGACTTTCTCCTTCAGTGAGAACCCTTCTTTTCTCGCTTCCTTGTTGCCCCATTTCTCAAAATAGCATAAGTCCGTGAACTCATTCCTGATCTGGCCTATGTGCTTTACTTCATCTGGCCAGCCTAGCGTTATTACAGCTTCAACTTTTACATCATCCGCGATTCTCAGCAGGCCGTGCAGCTTTTCAGCATCAAACGCGCCAACCCAGCACGTGCCGAGCCCCCTGTCAACTGCAAGAAGCTGTATATAGGCCCCGATTATCGCGCAGTCCTGTATTCCGAACATCTTGCCTGTATCCTTGTATAATGTTGTGAGCTTTTTGTGCGAATTGCAAAGCACTATATGGACAGGCGCCTCTGTCATCCAATGCTGGTTATAGCATATTTCAGCGACCTCTTTCTTTATAGCCGGTTCTGTGACAATCACAAAGCGCCAGTTTTGCGCATTGCCTGCCGAAGGCGCCAGCCTCGCATGGTCCATTATTTCGCCGAGCGTTTCAAGCGGCACTTCTTTAGGCAAATAATGCCTTATGCTTCTCCTTTTTTCAATGCATTCATGCAGTTCCATTGTAGTCCCGTTTGAAGGCAGCCTGCGCTTTGCCCGGCAGCCCCAACACAAATCTTAAAAAGAGCCATGCTTTTATAGTTTTCTATGGATTACCTGCATTTGGCTGAAGTGTACGAGGAAATAGTGAAAACCCCGAAAAGGCTTGAAAAGACAAGGATTATTGCAGAACTTTTCAGGAATGCTTCAAAAGAAGAGCTCCCGCTCATAATCCCCCTTCTTCAGGGCAGTGTTTTCCCGCCTTCTGAGAAAGAGATGCACATCGGCATAAGCTCAAAAACAGCTGTGAAGATAATCGCGTCCTGCTCGGGAAACAGCCCTGCGCAGGTTGAAGTGCTGCTTAACAGGGAGGGGGATTTGGGGCTTGTTGCAGAAAAGCTGCTTTCCAAAAAAAGGCAGAGCACTTTGTTCAGCAGAAAGCTCACTGTGAAAAAAGTTGTTGAAAATATAAGAAAGCTGCCTGATGTTTCAGGCGCAGGCACTGTTGAAAAGAAATCAGGGCTGGTCGCAGAGCTGCTGAACATGGCTTCTCCGCTTGAGGCAAAATATGTTGTCAAGACAGTGCTTGAGAACCTGAGGAGCGGCGTCGGCGACAGCATTGTGAGGGACGCAATCATATGGGCGTTTTTGCCGCGCGTTGCCGGCGTGAATATTACAGATGAAGAGTCCAAAGGGATGAAAATCCTGAAAGCTGAAAAGCCTGAAGACATAAAGGATACTGAGAATTACGGGGCGATTGCCGCGCCTTCTGATGAAAACGCGCGGGAAATCTATAACTATCTTGTTGAGACTGTGCAGTCGGCATACGACCTGTCAAACGACCTTGCAAGGCTTGCTGAGATTCTTAAGGAAAAAGGGCTTATCGGCCTGAGGGAGGTAGGCATAGAAGCGGGAAACCCTCTCAAAGTTATGCTTTATGTAAAGGCAAAGGATTTTGCAGACGCGTTTGAGATTGTGGGAAAGCCTGCAATTGCGGAAAGAAAATTTGACGGGTTCAGGATGCAAATACACGGGCTGAGGAACGGGGATGTAAGGCTTTACACAAGAAGGCTTGATGACGTGACCAAACAGTTTCCTGATGTTGTGAAGCTTGTGAAAGACAATGTCAGGGCGAAGAACTTCATCATTGACTCTGAAGTGGTCGGCATAGACCCGAAGACAGGCAGGTTTAGGCCGTTCCAGGAAATATCCCAGAGGATAAAGAGAAAGTACGAGATTGAAAAGCTCGCGAAGGGCCTTCCTATAATAATAGAAATATTTGATGCAATGGAGCTTAACAACAGGAGCCTGCTCGGAATGCCTTTTGGGGAAAGAAGAAAGCTTCTTTCTGCTTCTGTGCACGAGGTGAAAGGAAAGATTGCGCTCGTTGAGCAGAAGATTGTGAAGTCAGAGGAAGAGCTTAAGAAATTCTATGAAAAGGTTTTGGGCGAAGGCGTTGAAGGCGTTATGCTCAAGAACATGACAGGGGTATACAGGCCAGGGGTGCGTGTCGGGTTCGGCGTAAAGATAAAACCCACAATGGAAACTTTGGACTTGGTTATCACTGCAGCTGAATGGGGCGAAGGAAAAAGGGCTACATGGCTCAGCAGCTTCACGCTTGCATGCGCAGGTGAAGACGGCGAGCTGCTGGAAATTGGCAAGGTGGGCACAGGCATAAAGGAGAAATCAGAGGCTGGCGTGTCATTTGAGCAGCTTACAGAAGAGCTGAAGCCCCTGATATACGGGGAAAGAAAAGGCAAGGAAGTCCGTGTTAAGCCGAAAGTCGTTGTTGAGCTGGCTTACCAGGAAATCCAGAAAAGCCCCTCATATTCTTCAGGCTATGCGCTGCGTTTTCCAAGGGTTGTGAGGCTGCGTGACGAGAAAGGAGTTGCTGACATCAACACCATAAAGGATGTTGAGCGGCTTTATTACCAGCAGGATGCCAGAAAGAAAAAGCAGTAATTGCTTCTTATTGGAATAAAATATTCTTTTGGGAATAAAATACTGCACAATCTTTAAAAGGCGTTATTTTGTTTCTTGCTTCAAAGCATGATGTTTTTAAAAACAAGGAGGAAGAATTAAAAATGGCAGACAGAGTTGTGATAAGTTCAGAATCAGTTGGGAAAGGGCATCCGGACAAGCTGTGCGATTTCGTTTCGGACAGCATCTTGGATGCATGCCTCAGCCAGGACCCGGAAAGCAGGGTGGGCTGTGAAACAATGGCAAAGGGCAACTTTATCGTTGTCGCAGGCGAGATAACAACAAAGGCAAAAGTTGATTATGAAAAAACAGTAAGAAAAGCTGTAAAAGATATCGGCTACACAGACGAAAAATGGGGCATAAACGGAAATAACTGCGAAGTGCTTGTTAAGCTTACAACCCAGAGCCCTGACATTGCACAGGGTGTTGACTCTGACGCAACAAAAGAGCAGGGCGCAGGGGACCAGGGCATTATGTGGGGATATGCAACAAATGAAACAAAAGAATTTATGCCTGTCTCAATAGTGCTTGCGCATAAGCTTGTTGAAAAGCTGGATGAATGCAGGAAAACAGCACTGCCTTACTTAAGGCCGGACTGCAAGAGCCAGGTTGCAGTGGAATATGAAAATGGGAAGCCTGCCGGCATAGTGAATGTCGTGGTTGCGGCATCGCACAATCCCGATGTTGACATGGAAAAGCTGAGGGCTGACGTAAAAGAGAAAGTTATAAAGCCCATATGCGGCAAGTGGCTGAAGCCCGGCACTGAATATTTTATAAACGGCACAGGCAGGTTTGAGCTTTGCGGGCCGTATGCGGATGCCGGCCTTACAGGAAGAAAGATTATTGTTGATACGTACGGCGGCGTAGGAAGGCACGGCGGCGGCGCATTTTCAGGAAAAGACCCCAGCAAGGTGGACCGGTCTGCTGCATACATGGCAAGGTATATTGCAAAGAACATAGTGGCTGCAGGCATTGCATCTGAATGCGAAGTCCAGCTTGGATACTGCATCGGGATTGCAGAGCCTACTTCAGTAAGGGTGAATGCGCACGGTTTAACCGCGGAAAAAGAGCGCAGGGTTGAAGCTGCTGTCAGGAAGGTTTTCCCACTCAAGCCGGCCGCAATCATAAAGCATTTTGACCTTAAGCACCCTAAGGGATGGAGCTACAGCCAGACTGCCGCATTCGGCCACTTTGGCCGCGACATATTCCCGTGGGAAAAAACAGACAAGGCTGAAGAGCTGAAAAAAGCTGTAGCATAGCTTTTCATCTCTTTTTTTCTTATTTTTCCGTTTAATTTATATATTTGCCGGGCATCCTCATAGCCATGGACTATATAGAATGTTTTCTCGGTGCACCAGAGCCTTACAAATTATCCGGGCTGGAAAAGATAGCTCTGGCAGGCGCTGCGCTGCAGCAGGTAAGGAAGGAGATGCTTAATTCGGGGTATGAGCACCGGCTCACTGAACCGTATTACCCTGAGCAAAGGATTGTGAAATGGCTTGACATGCTGAACCAGACCCCTGTTGCGCAGCTTTTTATGGGATACTATCACCCGAAGCTGTTCGGAGCTGAAAACATACCTTCTGAAACAGGCGCGATGCTTGTTGCCAACCATTCAACAATATTCTTTGCAGACATGGCCCCGATTTATTTTGGGGTGCATGAGCAGAAAAGAAGATGCGTTTACGGCCTTGCATACAAAATGTTAGGCCAGTCTGATTTCCTGAAGACTATAGGCGGAGTGCAGGGAAGGATGGAAAGCGCTGTGCGGCTGCTGGAAGATGACAGGCTTGTGCTTGTATGCCCGGGCGGCATCCTTGACGCATGCAAACCGTTTTATAACCGGTATTTTGTGCGGCCTGTTGAAGGGTTTTCCCCTGAAAACTGCGGATATGCCAAGGCTGCGTACATGGCGGGAAAGCCGATAATCCCGGTTGGTGTTATAGGCGCAGAGGAAACACTGCTGACATTTGCAGACATGAAGCCGCTTGTTGAAAAATTAATGGCCGGGCTGGACAGAATGTTCGGGCTGAAAAAAATTCCAAGGCTGAAAGAGCTTTACCAGCTTGTTGATTTTGCAAAAGTGATCCCGCTTCCGGCAAACCTTCTTCCGTTCAAGAATGATGTTGAGGCATATGCAGGTAACCAGATTGATGTGAGGGCCATTGCCGGAGAAAATCCCTCGCAGCGGGATTTTGCAAGGGCAAATGCGGTTGTGATGGATACACTGCAGGGCATTATCGACAGAGGGCTGGCGAAAAGAAAAGGGCTGACCGGATTAACAGCGCTAATGAAGCATGCTATTGAAACGGTGCTGTAACATAAAAGCCTCCGGGGGGATTTGAACCCCCGACCTCCGCTTTACGAGAGCGGTGCTATACCACTAAGCCACGGAGGCGTTGTGAATTACTTTGCCATTCCCTTTACTTTATCGCCGTACTTCTTCTGGCATGCATTGCAGACAGCCTTCTTGTTTTTTCCTTTTCCGACATATGTGCCGAATATCTTTTCAAGGAAGTTCTGCTCTATCTTCTCTCCACATATTGCGCACTTCAAAGCCATGTTCACTCCATATTCGAAAAGGCACACCTTTTCGGATATCCGAGAATCTCTGATTCTCGAATACTTCGTTCCGTTCTCAGGCTTTCTTCGGTAAACCTCGAAAGCCATGCAATTGCTTATTCCCTTTTTGTTTATAAGCCTTTCTTGCCGGGAATCTTCTTTATTGCATCTGCATAATCTTTATAAGCTCATATAAAGTATGATATTTCACTAAAGGAGGTATGATACAATGTGCGAATGGTGCAATGCACAGGACTTGGACAGGCAGGCTGCGTTTGAAACATTACAGGCCTACAAAGGCATGGCTGTTAATGAAATGGTACCAAAAGCAGATGCTTATGAGCATTTCAGCCGCATTTACAGGAGCGGCGAAATGGCTGCGTTTGCATTGGACAGGATTGAAAAAGCGGCGGGGTGCGGTGGAGGTCTCTGGGTGCCTGCAAAATCAGTTGCATCGGAGCTTGAGCTTCTGCTTTCATGCGTGGGGCGTGCCGGAAATATTCTTGACGGCTAAAAGTTAATAAACAGCAGAATCCACTTAACCCGTATGGAAAAAGACAGCTATGCAAGGGAACTGGCCTTAAGGCTGCTCACTGCTTTTGCTGTCGGTATTAGCTATAACCTGTTTTACATGGTTCTTTCCCCGGTTACGCTTTACCTGAGCTATTTCTTTTTCAGCCTGTTCCATCCGATGTCTGCGCTGGCGGGCAGCGCTATACAGACCCAAACCGCAAGCTTTGAGCTCATTCCCGCATGCGTTGCAACAGCGGCATATGTACTGCTTGCATTCCTTATACTGCTTACGAAAGATATTTCTCCGGCTGACAGGCTGCAGATGTTTGTTTACGGAAGCTTGGGGCTGCTGGCTTTCAACATACTGAGGATAGAGCTTTTGCTTTTGACGTACTTCCGGCTCAATGCATCGTTTGACGCCCTGCACCTGTTTGTATGGAAGTTCATGTCAACTGCTTTTGTGGTTGTGCTGTGGCTGGCATTGGCAAGGATTTACAGAGTGAAGAGCATACCTGTCTATTCTGATTTTGTGCATATTGCCGGAATGATAAGAAAAAAGTGAAAATCCGCATTATTTTTGCTTCTTACCAATAAGCGGCATTTAGCAATATTTAAATACAAACATAGCTTTATTTTAGCCATGGCAGGCGGGCTTTTCGGGCTTTTCAAAAAGAAGACTAAAGAGGAAATAGAAAAGGAAAAGAAAGAGAAGGCAAAACAGGAGCTTGAAGAGGCCAGAAAGGTAAATCCGCTTCTTCAGGGCGATTCAATTGACCCTGAAAACGGGAAAAAGAAGCTCAGCCTTGTGCTTGAGAGCATGGGGGCGGGGCTTGAGAAATATTATTTCTGGATACTGCGCTTTATGAGGGAGCCGCTGCCTTCGGGGCTGTCATTTGAGGTTGAAAAGATAAGGGACTTGTTTGACGCGTCTGTCACAAGCAGCTTCCACGGGCATGTCGGCTCAAAGATGAGCGCAATGCAGCAGCAGGCGCAGCAGTACCTTGCATTGATAGGCCAGCTTACGAAAACGCTTTTCCCTATTGTAAGGGAAATCAGGATAATGGACGAAAGGATGCAGTACTACAAGGACAGCCTTGCAGGAAGCGAGAGTGCGGAGATTGCGCTTAAGTCAATTTGGGTTGAGCTTGTTGAAAAAGGCATGGAAAACCCGAACTCTGTTTATGCGTTGTCAACAAAAGTCGGATTCCTTTCTCTGCCTGACCTGTTCTTCAGCGTAAACCCCAAGAACGGGCTGGAGGGAGTTGACGGCGCTGTTGCAACTGCAAAAGAGAAAGGAGTAAACGAGAAAGTCGGGAATGTGCTTGCAAAAAAGCTCTACGCATATTACGACTGGAAGAATAAAACTTACACAGAAATGGAGCACACAAGGAAATTCAAGATATCATACCTGAGGCAGCATTACAACTCAATCAAGCTTTACATGAACTGGGTAAGGCCTTACCTGCAAAACATAAGGCAGCTGCAGATGAAGGGCAGTGTTAATGACGCAGACCTGGTCAATGCGTTTGAAACAAGCAAGATATATGTTGAACTGCTCGGCAGGAAAAAGCAGGGATTTGAAAAATATTTCCCTATTCTGCTTGTAAGGATGACACATGTGACAAGGCCCGACCTTACTTACACGCCGCAGGGCCAGAAGCAGCCAAGCCATGTCGGAAGGGTTGACATTGACATTGAGCCGTATGTTGCGACGCAGGCGCAGATTGATGCTTACAAGGGCGAAAGGGACGCCGAGGATGTCGAGCTTTTGTCATCAGTGGACATGACGATGAACTCAATCAAGGATGAAATGAAGGCTTACCTCAAAGAAGCAGGGGAGTTGTTCCCTGAAGATGAAAAGAAAGAGGAAAAGAAGCATTCTGAGACTGCATTAACCCCGTTCCTCTCAATCTTCACGGCATTTAAGGAAATATTCCGCGCTTTCGTGCCTGAGAAAAAGAAGAAAAGCGAGGGGTTCCTTGGCTTTAAGAACACAAAGCAGGCAAGGAAAGAGGAAGAGGAAAAAGACAAGGCAAAAGAGCTTGCAAAGAAGATGTCCTGGGTAATGTATGATGTCTTCAAGAAAGTAAACAAGATGTACACGCCGATTTGAGGGGAGAATGAATAAATTTATCAGACATTGCGAAGGGAGATTACGAATGGGGCGGATGTGAAATGAGTAAAGCAGTAGCAAGGCTGATATCGGAAAGAAAGTTCAGGGATTTTCTTGATGCGCTTGTGGACAAGGAAAATATATCTGTTTCTGATATTGAAAGCACAGGGTCGGGGGAACATAGGGTGTTTGTGCTTGGCCAGTCTGTCATCATACCGATAAAGCATCACGGTGAAACCGGCATAAAGGCGCCTTACCTTGGCCGCGTGATAGATGCAGCTGCCCTGAAATACGGCCAGCCCGGCACGCTCCAGTATGCTTCAGGCAAAAAAAGACTTAAGAATCTTGCAAGGCAGGTAATCGGTTTCTGACACTTTTTTTGGGTGCCTATTATGAATGAAATTCCGTTTGAAGTGGATGAAGATGCAATCTTGTCTAAGCCTGCTGAACAGGAAAGGCCTTCACGCATGAAAAAGGCGGCTGTGCTTATTATCGGCGTGTTTCTTTTGGTGCTGGTTTTAAGCTATTTTCTCGGATACATGGCATTTGATGTCATTCCGGGCCTGGTTGAAAGCTCTGCAATCGACAGCTATACTGTTCTTTTGAAAGACGGGACTTCTCTTGCATTTGACAGGAGTGCTTATGAAGAGCTTGTAAATGTTTTTGTTGCAAACCAGGGCAATGAGACAAAAGTATGCCTGATGGGCGCGGCTGATGGAAACCATCTGAGCATAAGCGGCCTTTATCATCCCCTGATTATTGCGCAGGACTTTGTCTCTGTGACAGCTGCTTCATGCCCTGCTGGCACCATAGTGTCTGTCCATTCGCATCCCCTGATGAGATGCACTCCTTCGCTTCAGGATTATAATGCGCTGCACAGCCATAAAGATGCGATGTACGCCGCTGTCATGTGCGAGAAAGGAAGGATGTATTTCTACTAACCACTATCTTTAAAAATAAGGCATTACTTTATACATCCTATGCTTAAGCTGTACAACACGCTCTCGAGGAAAAGGGAAGAGTTCAGGCCTTTGAAAGAAGGCAAGGTCGGGATGTACTGCTGCGGGCCGACTGTTTACAATTACGCGCACATAGGCAATTTAAGGTCTTATATCTTTGAGGATGTCCTGAGAAGGGCATTATTGATGAATAATTTTGAAGTAAAGCACGTAATCAACATCACTGATGTAGGGCACCTTGCTTCTGACGCTGATGAGGGAGAAGACAAGCTGATGAAAGCTCTTGTGAGAGAGGGCAAGAAGCCGTCTGTTGAGGCAATGATGCAGCTGGCTGACAAATACACAAAGGCGTTCATGAATGACATCAAGCTTTTGAACATTGAACAGCCTGAAGTCTGGTGCAAGGCAACAGAGCACATCAAGGAAATGATTGAGCTTAACAAGAAGATTGAGAAAAACGGCTTTGCATACAAGACAGACGTTGGCTTGATATTCGACACTTCAAAATTCAAGCATTATTCTGAGCTTGGAAAATTAAACCTTGAGGAGCTTAACGCAGGCTCAAGAACAAAAATTGACGAGGAAAGAAAAAACAAGACTGATTTTGCATTATGGATTACAAACCAGCCAAACCACCTTATGCAGTGGGACAGCCCGTGGGGCAGGGGATTCCCGGGATGGCATATTGAATGTTCTGCAATGTCAATGAA
>DUKS01000064.1:34192-43149 GCA_013329215.1 Nanobdellota archaeon
GAATGTTCTGCAATGTCAATGAAGTATCTTGGAGAGCAGTTTGAGATTCACTGCGGAGGCATTGACCATATTCCAATCCATCACACAAATGAGATTGCTCAGTCAGAGGCTGCTTCAGGCAAGCATCCGTGGGTTAAGTACTGGATGCACGGTGAGTTTTTGATTATGGACAAGGGAAAGATGTCAAAATCTTCAGGAGAGTTCCTGACACTTCAGTCTCTTATTGACAAGGGATACAATCCGATTGTTTACAGGTATTTCTGCCTTCTTGCGCATTACAAGCAGCAATTGAATTTTTCATTTGAGGCTCTTGATGCTGCGAAAGCAGCTTATGAAAAATTAAAATCAAGGGTTATTGAGCTTAAAGACAAGGGCGAGAAAGGCTCTGTCGAGGAAAGAAAATATCTTACTCTTTTTGTGGAAGCAATAAATGATGATTTGAACACCCCTAAAGCAATTGCAGTGATGTGGGAAATGCTTAAGAATGACGATGTTGGAAACAAGCTTGCATTGCTCCTGGAATATGACAAGATTCTCGGCTTGGGGATAACTTACATGAAAAAGGAAGAGCTTGAAGTTCCTGAAGAAATAAATATAATTTTGGCGCACAGAAAGGATGCGAGAAAGAAGAGGGACTGGAAGCTGTGCGACGAGCTTAGAGACAAGATAAAATCAAAAGGATTCCTTGTATTGGACACGCCCGAAGGGCAGAAAGTGGAGAAGGCGTAGAAAGAGGTAAGGGGAGCGCCCCTAACACCCCCTAGTAAACTTAATAAACATTAGATGTGTAAGATAATTCTATGGGCAAACAGATACAAGCTATAATTAATGTATTTAAGAAGAATAAAAATAAATTGCTTGACTATAATGAAATTTATGAGCAAATGGATAAATCCGTTTTCGGTTCAAATAAATGGGGTGTCCAGGGACAAAAGAATATTGTGTATAGGCTTATGTTGGGAAATCCACTATTTGAGATTAATGAGAATTACATACCTAAAAAGTTTAAAGTAAGGCTTAATGTATTGAAAGCTAAGGATTTGCCTGGTGTGGAAAACATTTATTCTACGGGTGATACAAGTATATTTGTAGATAATAAAAAATTTGAGGAAGTAAAATTTCCCAGTGAAAAAGATTTTGAGAATGAAATCAAATCTAATCATGAATTAATCTTTGGTAAAAATACATCCTATTATGATATAAAATCAAAAGTAGGCAATAGGCGTTGTGATGGTCTTGTATTTGATCCTAAAAATAAACGAGGTTACATAGTTGAAGCAGAACTTTCTATCCATTCTTTGTATGGACATATAATTCCGCAAATAATCGACTTTTTTACAAATATGAAAGATGCACAAACTAAAGATGACCTAAAATGGGGTATACCTTGGAAAAAGAATGAAAAGCTGGATATTCATGAAGCCATTGATAAAGAAAGATATGATATTATCGTAATATTGGACAAAATAAATTTTGAGACTGACGAAGCTAAGAATAATATTGCTGAATTAATAAAAAATTTTGTTAAAAATAAAGATATGCAAATTTTGTTTAGGGAATTTAATGTGTATTTGGGACCTAAAAAGAAAAAGATATTTAGAGTAAAATAATTATTGATTATATTTCTCTGTAATTCCTCACCACAACCTCACTAACCTCTCCTCGTCCCTTCCCATTCGAGTTTATCATCCTCTTCGCCTGCACGGGTGTTATATCATACTCCGAATACAAATCCCCCACAAACGGCGTGTCGCTGTTGCTCAGCATTGCCAAGGCGCCTTTCTTGCTGAGCTTTCCGTACACTTCTGCAAGATGCCTGTGGTCGTCTGCAGAAAAGTCATTTGCAGTGTAAGAAGTAAAGCTTTTTCCTTCTTTAACAGGATAATACGGCGGGTCCATATACACAAAATCACCTTTTGAAGCGTGATTCAAAACCTCGGAGAAATGCATATTTTTAATCTTAACATTCTGCAACAGCTTGCTTGCAAGCATGATATCTTCCTCATCAGGTATGCTGGGTTTCTTATAGCTGCCCATAGGCACGTTAAAGCCATTCTTCGAATTAACCCTGTAAAGCCCATTAAAACAAGTCTTGTTCAAATAAATAAACCTTGCAGCCCTTTCTGTTTTTGAAAGTGAATCAGGATTCAATCCTCTTGTTTTGTAATAATACTCTTTGCAGTGCTTTGCCTTATGCTGTTTTAATAGCTTAGCCAAATCTAAAGGGCTGTCCCTTATGACTTGGTAAGCGTCTATCAATTCAGAATTTATATCAGAGATTAATGCTGTCTTGGGCTTATATTCTTGCATCACATGAAAAAATACAGCCCCTCCGCCAACAAACGGCTCAAAATAGTTTTCTATTTGCTGAGGAAACAGCGGATTAAACTGCTTAATAAGCTGCGATTTTCCGCCTGCCCATTTTACAAAAGTAGGACTGCTCACCATCTTCTTCAATTCAGATGCAAGATCTGGGTGTTTATAAGCATTATGCGCGCGCATGGCAAGTGGCAAGAGGGTATTGGGAAAAGTCTTATATACTACCTTATGATTTGTGCAGTCTATGGAAAAAGTCAATGACAACATTGAAATTGAGTGGAATTTAACAGGCTCTTCAAGAAAAGAGCTGAGGGATAAGGCAGTTATGAAGTTTCTTGATGAAAAGCCCGGCTATTGGGTAGATGGAGTAAAGCACGTTACTTGCTACAAGTATTTTGTTGAAAAACTAAAGGACGGGAGAAAGATATACCTGTTAAGACCAACTTTCCTGAACAAAGGCATTGACTTTCAGGTTTGGGTTGAGCGTATGCTAATTGATAAGGATAAGAGACCAAGCCATTATGATATATTCAAGGACTTAAATCTCAAGAAAAAGGAAAATCCAAAATTATTCGCTCAATTAATGCAGGCAATTGAAGATGTCTGGAATTGCAAAGAGCCGGAAGATGCTAAGCTTAATTTCAAGCAGGGCTTTCCCTGTGATTTTGTCCTGAAAGTATTGAAATGGCTTTTCATAGAGCAGGATATAACCTACTGGAATTACGAGGGTAGGACAATGCTAAGACAGGCTATTGACAAAGAATTAATAGAAAAGAAGTAATTCCAGCCGCTTTCTTTTCAGCTTTCTTTTTTTGTACGATAAGCTTTTATATATAATTTAATTCATGCTTATTCTCATGAACGTAATCTCTTCTCCAGCATATCTTGACAAGATAGAATCCCCTTTAATATTTCTTGCAGGGCCCATACAGGGAGTTACACCATGGCAAGACGAGGCTATAAAGATAATTCATTCCTTGGATTCAAAGATGTATATTGCAAACCCAAGAAGAAATACTGAAACAAAGGGTGATTTCACAACAGAGATGTACAATGAGCAAGTTGACTGGGAGACTTTTCATCTGAGGAAGGCCGGCGAATACGGCTGTATACTGTTTTGGCTTGCAAAGGAAGCAGTGCATAACTGCTCAAGGGCGTATGCACAAACGACAAGATTTGAGATTGCGGAATGGAAAATGCGGCACGAATTAATTAAGGCAGGCCTGGTTGTCGGGATTGAGGAAGGCTTTACAGGCGCAAAATACATACGAAGAAGGTTTATGCAGGACTGCCCTGAGGTGCCTTTTTGCGATTCTCTTGAAGATGCATGCAAAAAGGCAGTGGAACTTGCCTATGTAAGGCACTGACTTACTTCTTTTCCGCAACGTAGATATCCGCTTCAAGCATTACAGAATCCTTGTAATAATGGTGCACAAAATACAGGTTGCCGTCTTTGTCCATAGTTGGCTCGCCTGCAAACTGCGATACTATCATTTCAGGCTCCTGCCATTTTCCGCCAGCTTTATTTGACCTGAACACAGCTGGTGTTCCCATGTACCAGCGATGGAACCACAATTCATTCCCATCCGGAGTGATGTAGGGCATTCCCTCGTTCTCAGGCGTGTTTACAACTGCAATATTTTCGGGATTTTGCCATTCTCCATTAACTTTTGTCAGCCTCCATATGTCTGTCCCGCCTTTGCTCCCTGCTTTTGATGAATGGTAATACAACTCGTTCTCGTGAATGTGCAGTTCGCCGACTTCATATTCCGTCCTGAAATCAGCATTCTCCCAATCCTGCCATTTGCCCTCTTTGTATTTGGCAGAGAACCAGTGGATTCCGGTATACCCTTCCCTTGCAGTGCAGAACAGCATTTCATCGCCTTCAACAAACTCACAGCCGTCAAGCGCAAGCTTTCCTGCGTCCTGCAACAGAACCCTTTCAGGCTTTTGCCATGCATTATTTTCATGCTTTGAAACATAAATCCCGTTTGCAATGTCCCTAACCTGGATGTGCGCCGGCTGCCTGACATCTGCTGCAAAGAAGAAATACATCTCATCCCTGCCTGCAGGTATGAAGGGGCTGTCTTCAGCTCCTTTTGAGCTTATTGCTTCAACAGGCACAGGCTTTTCAAATTCCTCAGAATGCAGCTTTGGGGGATATACATCCATCTCGGGTGTTATCTTAACAGTATCGTTAGGAAGGCTGTTTTCTCTGACGACAACAACTTCCGGTTCTGCAATAGTTTCTTCCTTCCCTGTTTCCGGCAGAGGCTCTTTTGCGGTTTCCTGCGCGCAGCCTGTTATCAGCAGAACAAGCGCGAATGCGGCAAGAACTTCCTTAATCATACATTTCTAATAAACTGCCCGGCTTTTAAGATTTGCTGTTTTGCAAAGAGCATATCAGCTTGCATAATCCTTAGGGCTGAGATACTTTATCAGCCCGGGCTCGTTATGGAGAAGCTCTGCCAGCGAAGAAACAGCAGCAGCGCGCTCAAGCCTTTCAACAATCCCCGCGGGCCGCAGCACATTGCCATTTTCCGCAACTTCTTCTTCGGTCCCATCCTGGAATATGAGCCTTGTTCTTGTTCCCTCTGTAGTTACTTCGCGGACAGGGGTAAGAAGGTATTCGGCTGTTGACTCCTCGCCTATGCAGCATTCTTCAAGAATAAATTCTGTGCCGGGGTATATAGCTGCTGTGCGTATCGTCCTGTAGCCGAGCTTTAGGCTTTTGTTTTGCGGGTTAAGCACGCACTTTGCATAAAGGAAGTTGAATACATCTTCAGGAAGCAGGTACATGCAACTGAGAATGGAGTTTGGATTTAAAAACCTGCCCATTTTTTATTGTGTATAAAGTATGCAATACTTTATGCACTCAAGAAAGCTGAGCGAATTAGCGAAGCTTTCTTGTTCTGCAATGGCGGGGCTGAGGTAAGCAGGGTTACTGAACTAACCCCTGAACTGGATTTTATAAGGAATGCGATTAGGCAGTTTTTAGCCAGCATTTAGGATAGCTTTATATATCTTGATTCTATTCCATGTTTGCCTCGGAAAGAGGCTAAATCGGGGGTTAACAAATGAAGAAGATAATAGCATTGGTTTTAGTGTTGTTAGTCGCGCTGCCTATGGCATTGGCTTTAACAAAGGCAGATATAACAAATCTTGGAAAAGTGCCAAGCGTATCGTCTCTTGCAACCGGCTCTTCAACTATCTCGGCAGATTTTGCGAAGAAGCTTTTTGCAGACAGGTTCAGGGACATAAGGGGGCCCAGGGTGCATATCCCTGTTACGCCTTGCGTAACCCAGGCAACTCCTGAGACATTTGACAGCCTTGTGCTTGAAAGCTCTTTGCCTGTTGTTGTTGATTTCTGGGCGCCGTGGTGCGGATACTGCACAAGGTTCAAGCCAGTGTTTGACCAGGCTTGCGAAGAATACAAAGGCAAGATGAACTTTGTTGCATTTAACACAGACCTTGATGACTCAGTCTGGAGCAGGTACGGCATGGAAGGCATTCCGACACAGATCGCTTTCAATGACGGAACAGAAGTTGCAAGAAATATTGGCTATGTTCCAATAGAACGATTCAGGGGCTGGCTTAACGGCGTCCTCAGAAGCCTGTAAAGGCTTATTTTTTATTTTTTTTAAATCATCTATAAAAAAGGAGGGAAAATGGGAATCGAAAGAGTTGCAAACGGATACAAGAAGACAGACGCAGACCCTGCTGAAGTATGGGCAGACACTGAAATGGATGCTTTAAGACGGGAAAAATGCCTGTGCAGGAACTGCGGAAGGAAAGATGAGCCAAAGCCTTATGCCTCATGCCCTGCGGCTGCAAAGATATATGCGGTTTGCGTTGAGCGTAACATGGCAATGGCTATTACAAGGTGCGGCGCTGTTGATGCAAATGGTGAATTGATGTACCAGCCATTGGAAAAGAAGTAATTCAATTTAGGTTTTCCCTTATATTAATGTACTTGCCAAGCCCGGGCTCGCGTGCAACAAGCTCTGAAAGCGAGGAAATAACAATTGTTTCAAGCCGGTCTTCACCTTGTTCCGGTTCTTCTGCTTTTTTTGGATCTTCTGCTTCAGGCGGTGTATAGATTTCGTCGGCTTCCGGGGCTGCGTCTTCACTGCTTTTGCCTGCCCAGTCAGGCTCAAACTCAACCTCTACCTCTCCCACGCCAAACTCTTCCATCCTGTAAAGCCAATATTCTGCAGCCGGCCCCTGCTCTCCCGGCATAAACTTCTGCAGCACAAATTCCATATCCTCATAGATTTCCTGCTTTTTCCCGCAAATGTAGCCGATTACCCTTTCACCTGAAACAGGGTCTCTGCTGGCTCTTAGAATTACGTCAAAAACCTCTTTTGGAAGCTTGTACATGCCTGTTAAGCGGGTGTCCGGGTATATAATGATTTTTATCCCGAAAGCCTTTTAACCACTGCTGTTTTCCTATTTCTTCATGCGGACAATAACCAAAACGCCATACAAGTCATATGCGATTGGAGAACTGCCGAAAGGCTGCCAGATGTGCGTGAGGGGCGAGAAGGAAGTAATCTTTGTTACCGGCATTTGCCCGAGAAAGCCCTCGTGCTATTTCTGCCCAATATCAGAGCATAAGTTCGGCAAGGACGTGATTTACGCGAATGAGATGCCTGTTTCAGAGCTGAAGCAGATAATTGAAGAAGGAAATCTGTGTGAGAGCAAAGGCGCGGGGCTTACAGGCGGCGACCCTCTTGCAAGGCTTGACAGGACAATTGAGGTAATCAGGCTTCTGAAAAAGGGGTTTGGGAAAGCGTTTCATATACACTTGTATACCCCCCTGGAG
Organism: Nanobdellota archaeon; assembly: GCA_013329215.1. Lineage (GTDB taxonomy): Archaea > Nanobdellota > Nanobdellia > SCGC-AAA011-G17 > GW2011-AR17 > UBA9640 > UBA9640 sp9640u. The sequence continues at coordinate 41,337 of DUKS01000064.1, forward strand.
CTTGTAACGCCTGAAACAATAAAAAAGCTTGAAGAGGCTGGTTTGGATGAAATACGCTTCCATCCGATTTTGGATGATGACTCTTTATGGGAACGGATTGCTGTCAGGACTTCAATGGCAAAAGGCATTGAAATACCTGTTATCCCGGGTAAGATAAATGAAACACAGAAGCTGGTTGATTACATTAAGGATAAAGTGTCTTTCCTGAACCTTAACGAGCTTGAAATTTCTGACACAAACGTAAGCCAGCTTTATGAGAAAGGGTTTGTTGCAAAAGACGACGTGTCATACGCTGTAAAAGGAAGCCAGGAAATGGCGTTTGGCCTGTTGGACTATTGCCTTGATACGCCTCTTAATGTGCACTACTGCACTGTTTCGCTGAAAGACACTGTTCAGCTTCCGAAGAGGATAGCTCGCAGGGCAAAGAACGTGAAGAAGCAGTTTGATATTATCACAAAAGAGAATACTCTTATACGCGGCGCGGTTTATGTTCTTGAGCCTTCCTTCGGGTATAATGACAAGATAAGGAATATGCCTCCTGCTGAGAAATCAAAACTCATTGAACAGCTTGAAAAGCTAAAAGAAAATGTGATTGCAAAGCAAAAGATAAGGCCTGAAATGATTGCTGTTGACAATGTGAAGCTCAGGCTTTTGACTTCCCGCGGCATTGTGCAGAGCCTGAAGAAAGATTTAAAAGCAAAAGGGCTTTATCCTGCTGTTGTCGAGGACCTTCCGACTTATGACGAGTTTGAGATAGAGTCAGAAGAGATATAGTTCAAGGCGGTAAGGGGAAAATCCCCTAACACCCCTGCTCTTAAATATATATTTTAAAAATACCTTTATAAAGGGCATAAATTATTCTATTAACTAAAAGAGGTTAAAGGAATAATGAAACGAAAAATACAATGCTTTTCAATCCAAACCATGGGTGAATTAAAGGGATTTGTTAAAAACGGGCTTGACTCAAGCACTTTGATAAATCTCATAGTGGTTTTTCATGCTGAATTTGATGAGTTTCGTGCAAAGGGATTTACATTTCCACCAAACCTGTTTCATTATCATGCGGTTTCTTACTCTGAAGTTATAGGCATTCTCATTAACAAGCATGGCTTCTCAAAGGAAAAAGCCAAAAATTCTTTTGAAAAGCTTAAGCGCGAGTTTGACTTGCAGGAGATAAAGCGTATTGATTCTGATGAAACTTACGAGCAGCTTGTTGAAGATGCAAATAAAGAGGTTGTACGAAAAGAGAGGAACCCGGACCTTGAAATAGGAGAATTAGATATTATCATAATTGGTGGGTTTTTAAGGGAAGGCATTAATATCGTACATTCTGGCGATAATGGGTTTTTGAAAACTTGTAAATACCTGAATATTAATATAGCGCCTATGCCCGAACGCGATATTCGAAAAGAGAATGAGATAAAGAAACTATTAAAGAAACACTAATCTAATTTAACGTATTTGTTATAAGCTTTTTTTCTACTAAGACTTTTATCCCAATTACTAACTCTAAATCTTTTTAATGATTTTAGCGTTGCCTGATTTTGTTTTTGTGAAACTTTAGCTCCATAAATCATTCTAAACTTAAATGTCTCTATAAGGGATTTTGACACATTTGTAACCTGCTTTAATATATCTGATTCCATCTTATCAAACTTCTCTTGAGTTAGCATTATTTGATCTGCCATACCTATGAAACACACTAAAAAGTTTATAAAGGTTGTGGTAATACCCTATAAAAGCTGTTAAAGCCCTTGCGCCGGTGGTTTAGTGGTTAGAATCTCGGCTTCCCAAGCCGATAACCCGGGTTCGA
>DUKS01000043.1:0-8980 GCA_013329215.1 Nanobdellota archaeon
CCAGAATTAATCTGCCTTCTTAAGTCCCGAATGCCCCAGTTTTCTTCCAGGCTTTGTTTTTCATAAAATGCCCTTTCCTCGTTGTTTTCTATGCGGACTAATTCAACATAATGGCTCCAGCTCAATTTGGCAGACAGTGTCTGCCAATTCCTGTAAAGCAGATAAAAACGCCTCATATCTGATAAGTTCCGCCTGCTAAATCCTTTCTTGTAATTGAATGTTAAGTCATGTGATAGCGTTTCAAGCAATGCAGCGCCATACTCCGCGCGCTTCTTGCCCTGCTGTTCAAAAGTCACTATTCTTTTTCCTATGTTCCAATAAGTATCGGCAATTATGGAATTCAGCGCCAAAAATGCATGTTTTCTTCCTTCTTCCAGCAGCTGCCCTATCTCAGATACAAGCCTGTTATATCCTTCTTTTTGCATAACAACCGCTTGTTGCTTCTTATTCATAACCTCTTCTGATAAAAAAGCCCTGTCTTTTCATGGAAGTTGAAAATACTATTGCAACAGATGAAATATTTTCAGAAAAAGAGCCTGAAAAGGCGCGGATTTCCGGCTTTGCCGGAAGCAGCGTTTAGCGCATTGCCATCAAGACCGAACCCGGAGCTGCGCAGGCTAGAGTGAGCCCGCAGGACGAGGAGCAGAGAAGTTAATGCGGAGCGAATTTTATAAAGATTCAATAAGAAATTCTTTTGAATAGCTTTTTGGCGTCATCGAAAGTTAATCTTTCTAAAACCTTATCTTGTGTATATAATCCATCAATTTTAGCATCTGGGTCTTCAGGATGAAATTCGTGTATATTCGTTTCAACTAAATAAACAGGCTGTTTTGCCTTTTGATTAATCCGTTCAATCTTTTTCTTATTATAGACAAATTCATGAATAATGCCTGTGGGGATAACCTTATATTGCCCGGGATAAAGTCCTAATTCTTCACGTATTTCACGTTCAAGAGTAATTTTACTAGAATTCTCCCCGGGTTCTTTCCCGCCTGCAGGAAAAGTGATATTGCCTGTTTTTTGATTATGAATTAAAACGTATCTTTTTGGGTTGCCTTTAATGTAAACAATACCGATGACGCCATTATAATCTTCTTCCATAACACAAAAGAAGAATTGGAAACTTATAAATCTTGCCGATAAAATTCGCGAAACATTAATTGTTCCTAACTATTTACATGCGAACAGCCCCCACTTGATTTCGGAAGGCTGCGTTACCCGCCACCTGCTAATAACTACGTACTACCGACTATGTGCCACCTGCCACAGCCTACGTGCTACTTACTACGCACTATTTATCCGCTTCATGCAGTCATATTTCGCCAGCTTAAACACGCTGCAGCCAAAGCAGCCGTAGCCTTCGTAATATGCCCTGCCCTTGCAGTCGCAGGTTTCTGAAATCTCCATGCCTTTGCTTTCAACAGCCCACCTGCCGCCTGTTTGCTCGCAGAAAAACTTTGCATCCCTTGAGCAGCCTGCATACACTTCATTCAGCAGCTCCCTTGCGTCTGTTATAAGCACGGGCTTGCACCCCTTCACTGCAGAACATTCTTCCTCAGGCAGGGAGCTGCAGTCAACGCTGCTTGAGCTGGCAAGCGCAAGCTCAACCATCAGCATGCAGTTGGCAGAGCCTGACTCCATTGAAATCTGCCTGCATATCTCTGCATTTTTCGTGGCAACAGCAAGCTGCCTGAAGCAAATGTCCCTGTTCAGCTGCTGGCCCACTTTTTCAGCGCATATCTGCCAGTCCCCGCTTCCTGAAACAAACATCACAAAGCACTTGTCCCTCATGCTTTCAGACGAGATTGCGCTGCACAGGCTCATGTTCCTGGTTTTCAGCGCAAGGCCCCGCATGCAGTCCTCTTTTGTTGCCAAATCGCTTATGTCAAAGCAGTATTTCTCATCATTGTATTTAGAAGCCATGTCGTGGCTTAATGCGTCAATCACAAGCAGTTTGCAGTATGCGGCAGAACTTTCATCCAGCCCGGCGCACATGGACAAGTCCCTCTTTGCAACTGCATCAGCAACCAGTGCGCTGCCCGCTGTAGCCCCGGCAGGCACGCAGCATGCAAGCGAGCCGCAGCCGTTTGCGCGCGTCTCGCCCATTCCGCAGCTTCCCTTGCAGGTCCCGCCAAGTTCAGAGCATGAAAATTCAGGCTCGCCGTTGCTGTAGAAAAGCACAAGGTAGCCTGCAACAATAAAGACAGTTGCAGATACCAGCATTCCGAGGCGGTGCTTGTGCATAGTATAGATAGGCGGGATTTATGATATTTAAGGCTTCTGCCCGCTGGCATAGAAGGCAGGCCTCCGGCATGTTTGTTTTGTTTTCTGTAAATATGCATAATTCTTTGAATAAATGCCCACAGAAAATCTTACGGCGACAACGTAAAAACGTCCACTTTTCCGGACGAGGTATTAAATATGAGTTCTGCAAACAGATGTAACTAAAACTTGCACGGTTCGTGCAAGAAATCGAAAAACTATCACTACTGGTGATAGAAATGCAAAACTGGCACCAATGGTGGCAGAAATTGAAAGGAGGCAAATATAATTCCAAAAGGATATAGCTCCCTGCTTGGAGAAATTAAGGAAAGAATTCGCTCTGCGCAGTACGAAGCGCTGAAAGCGGTGAATAAGGAGCTCATTTTCTTATATTGGGATATAGGCAGGATGATTAACGAACGGCAAAAAGAATATACCTGGGGAAAGTCTGTGGTAGAATTACTGGCAAAAGATTTACAAAAAGAGTTTCCTGGCATTAAGGGGTTTTCAGCATCAAATCTTTGGAGAATGAGAATATTTTATCAAGAATATTATCAAAACCCAAAACTCGCACCATTGGTGCGAGAAATTAGCTGGACTAAGAATGTAATTATCATGGAACGGTGCAAAGACGACATCCGGCGTGAATTTTATCTCAAGACAACAAAGAAGTTCGGCTGGACAAAAGATGTCCTGATAAATCAGATTGAAGCAGTCGCATTTGAACGGTTTATGGCGAATCAGACGAACTTTGATAAAACTGTCCCAGAAAAATATAGGCATCAGGCAAAGCTGGCAGTTAAGGATGAATATTCATTTGATTTTCTGGAGCTTGCAGAAGAACACTCAGAAAAGGAGCTTGAGCGGGCGCTTCTGGAAAATGTAAGAAAGTTTCTTATAGAGATGGGCGGCTATTTTACATTTGCAGGCAATCAATATCGGCTGGAGATAGATGGAGAGGAGTTTTTTATTGATTTGCTGTTATATCACCGGAAGCTGCGCTGCCTTGTTGCGATAGAGTTAAAAATTGGAGCGTTCAAGCCCGAGTATGCGGGCAAAATGCAGTTTTATCTTTCCGCTCTGAACGACAGGGTGAAACTTCCCGATGAAACCCCCTCCATTGGCATTATTTTATGCAAGGATAAGAGCCGGACAATCGTTGAATATGCGCTGAAGGACACGAAAAAGCCTATAGGCGTATCCACCTATAGGCTGACGGAGAAACTGCCTCGTGAACTGAAAAAATATCTGCCGTCTCCGGAAGAGATGATAGAACGAATAAAGTATTTGAAATAAGGCTCGTTAAATTATATTTGGAACTTCCGCCAAGAGGCGGAAAGGCGGATTGATATAATTGCCAGTATGCGGGAAGGAAATATATCAGGAACTCACGGCTTGAGTATTGGGGCAAAATTACAGGACGATGGGAGAGAAGCAAGAAAATTTGANNCTCGCACCATTGGTGCGAGAAATAGGCTGGGCGCATAATCTTATAATTATGGAAAAATGCAAAGACGACTTAGAGCGTGAATTCTACAACCGCATGACACGCAAGTTCGGATGGACAAAGGATATTCTCATTCACCAGATAGAGAACCAAGTCTATGAGAAAACACTGCTAAACAAGACTAATTTTGAAAAAACGCTTCCTGCTAAAATCACAAAGCAGGCAAAACTGGCTGTGAAAGACGAGTACACATTTGATTTTCTTGAATTGGGAGAAGAATACAGCGAAAAGCAGCTTGAGCAGGCGGCTCTCGCCAAGATTAGAACATTTTTGCATGAGATGGGCGGATTGTTTGCATTCGTGGACAGCCAGTACCGCATTGAGATTGACGGCGAAGAATATTTCATTGATATACTGCTGTACCACCGGGCATTGAAGTGCCTTGTTGCGATTGAGCTCAAGATCGGCAAGTTTATGCCTGAATACGTAGGTAAAATGCAGTTTTACCTTGCAGTGCTTGATGACAAGGCAAGAATGCAGGGCGAGAACCCGCCGATAGGAATTATTTTATGCAAATCCAAGAACAATACAATCGTTGAATATGCTTTACGGGAATCCAACAAGCCGATAGGAGTTGCCGCTTACAAGATAGTGTCAAGCCTGCCTAAAGACCTGAAAGGAAAACTGCCTTCGCCTGAGCAGATTGCGAAGCTTATAGAGGGATAGGAATCGCATCTGGATAATGCCGGAGGCGGGCTTTTCCAGCGTTCCACGTAAAGTTTTATATATTCCTGCGCAATACAACGCTTTATGCTCATAAAAAAGGTAGTGCTTGAGAACATAAGGAGCTATCTGCATGAGGATATCGAATTCCCTGCAGGAAGCACGCTGCTTTCAGGCAACATAGGCTCGGGGAAATCAACAGTGCTGATGGCAATAGAGTTTGCACTATTCGGATTAAGAAGGGGGGAGCTTACAGGCGCATCACTGCTGCGGAACGGCGCTGGCAAGGGCTCTGTAATGCTTGAGCTGGAGATTGAGGGCAGGAACGTAAAAATCGGAAGGGCATTGAAAAAGAGCTCTTCAGGCGTTGCGCAGGACGCTGGATTTCTTGAAGTGAACGGGGAGAAAAAATCATTAACAGCTGTTGAGCTGAAGCAGAAGGTGCTTGAGCTTCTCAACTATCCGCAGGAAACGCTTTCAAAAAACGACATGCTTTTCAGGCACACTGTTTATGTATCCCAGGAAGAGATGAAGCAGATCCTTCTTGGAGACAAGGAATCAAGGCTGAACGCATTGAGATATGTGTTCGGGATAGACCGGTTCAAGAGGATAAGCGAGAACGCAAAGCTCGTTTCAACAAAGGCAGGGGAAAAAAAGAGGGAGCTTGCGGGCTACACAGCAGACCTCGGGCTGAAAAAGGATGAAGATGCAAAAAAGAAAGAGGAGCTAAGCCTGCTGAAGCAGGGCATTTCGCTGTTGCTGCCGTCAATCGGCAAATCAAATGATGAGCTGGCGCAAAAAAAGGAAAACATCATGAAGATTGAGGCTGAAATAAAAAAAGCAGCCGAGATAAAAGCGAAAACAGCGCTTGCAGAGCAGAAGCACAGGATGACCGACTTCCAGAACAGGAGGGACGTGCTTGAGCTTGGCAGGATAGAGGAGAAGCTGAAAGCGGAAACAGCAAAGCCGAGCGGCAATGATTTCGCAGCAATCATCAATTCGAAAAAGCTTGAGCTGAAAAGAATGGAATCAGGAATGAATGAAGCTGTTGCAAGAATGCACGCGCTTAAAGCTGACAAAAAGCATTCAGAAGACCTGAAAAAGAAAATACTTGAGCTTGACAGCTGCCCGGCCTGCATGCAGAAAGTGGAGGCAGGGCACAAGGAGCGGATTAAAGGCGATGAGGACAAAAAGCTTGAGGCTATTGAAAAAGAGCTGGGGATGCATGCCCGCACTGAATCTGAATTAAAAGATGCTGCAAGCAGGCTGAACAATGAGATAGACAGGATAAGGGAAGAGGAAAAGAAAGAGATGCTGCTGAAGGCAAGGCTGAAAGAGCTTGAAGACGCGCAAAAGCAGAAGGATGCGCTGCAGGCAAGGGTAAAGGAGAATGAAGCGCTTCTTAAGCAATTGGCAGAAGAAAAGGAAACGCTTAGCGCTGAATTAAAAGAGTATGCTGAAAAAGAAAAAGAGCATTTGGCGGCAAAAGAAGATATGGAAAAGGCTGTGAAAAGCCTGAAAGAGCTTGAAGTGCAAAAGGCCGGGTTTGAGGCAAAGATAAACATGCTTTCAAGGATGCTCGGCGAACTTGCATTGGAATTGGCAAAAAAAGAGGCAAAGAAGCAGGAGCTTGAAAAAATCGGGGAGCTGAGGCAGTGGATTGACGAATACTTCATGTCATTAACAGCTGAGATGGAAAAGGCAGTCATGGCAAGGGCGCATTCTGACTTCAGCGCTTTCCTTGAGAAATGGTTCTCAATGCTTGTTGACAATGAGGCAATGGCAATAAGGCTTGACCCGGAGTTCACGCCCGTGATAGAGCAGAACGGCTATGAGACTGACTACAGCTTCCTTTCAGGCGGCGAGAAAACAGCAGCTGCTTTGGCTTACAGGCTTGCGCTGAACCAGGTAATCAACAACATGATGAGCGAAATAAAGACAAGGGAAATCATAATACTTGATGAGCCCACTGACGGGTTCTCTGAAGAGCAGCTTGAAAAGATGAAGCCTGTGCTTGCAGAGCTGAACACTGCACAGACAATAATCGTCAGCCATGAGCAGAAAATAGAAAGCTTTGTGCAGAATGTCATACGCTTTGAGAAAGAAGGGCATGTGAGCAAGGTAGCGAGTGGGCGGTAGGCTTGTAGGCAGTGGCTCGTAGCGATTGGCGAATAGCCGGTAGATAGTGGCTAACGGCTACCGTCTGCGTGCTACAGGCTATATGCTAAAAGCAACGTGCTACCAGCCAAGCGCTACCGGCTACGTGCTATTTTATTCCCAGGTAAAGCCTTACCTCATTGAACAGAAGGTGTATCTCGGCAAACATCGCCTTTTCATACTCTTCGAGCCTCTTTCTTATCAGGATTTTCTCATATATCAGGCCCATGAGGTGCCCGAAATGCCTGCCTTCCCAAACTTTTGTGTTTTTTACAATGTTTGCGGTAAACTTCATCTCAACATACCCCTTGTTGGACTTTTTCTTTACATTGTTCGGCAAAGCCACCTCAACTTCAGTAACAATTATCTGCGCAACCATCTCAACAACGAAAGAAGTGTAGTCATCAAGCTTTTTTGTGCATTCCCACGTAACGTCTGTCTGCTGCGGCCCTGAAGCAAGCTCAACGCTTTTGTACCTGACCTCCTTCCAGTCATACCCTTTCTGCGTGTACCACCTGTTCAGGGATTCATACAATTCGCCTGCGTCAAATATCGTGGTTGCCTTTATCTTATACCCTTCCAAAAGCTTCTTTTTGTCTTCCAGCTTTGTAAGGAAAAGCTCCCTGTAGTCGCTCATGCCATTTCAGTATGTGATAGAATTAATAAGTGTTGCGATTGCGGATAAGGGCAAAGCCAATAGCCCTAAAGGCAGTGCTCCGCTGGAAAACCCGCTTTGCAATGCTTTGGGAGGGCAGAAGCGCTTTTTTTCAGCAGGCGAATATTTAAATATTATCCATCCTTAAGCTAATAGGTAAAAGAGGCTGCAAGATGAAACACCAAATCATAGTTCTCGTTTTGTTTGGCATTTTTATTGCAGCACAAGCCAATGCGCAGTATGAAGCGCTTGAAGGAATAGCTGCGGAAAGCCAGGATTATAATGATTATAAGGCATGCGTTGACTCGTGCGGGCAGTGCGAATCCAACTGCAAGGCAAACACATACAGGCGGGCTGCAGATACGCAGCAGAAAGAAGAATTCTGCGATTACCTGCCCGAGGCAGAGCAGGAGATGTGCAAAAGCGGGGTTAATATGGCAAATGCAATCGCTTCGAAAGATGCATCCAAATGCCAGACCCTGGCTGATGAAACACAAAAAAACAGCTGCATGATGAATGTGCAGACGGAAAAAGCAGTTGCCGCTGAAAGCGAAGAAGAATGCAACGTACTGGAACCGGCTTTTGCTGAGACATGCAGGCAGGTGTTTTATATGCGGATGGCGGCGCTGAAGTCAGACACTGCTTATTGTGACAAGGTACAAGGGGAAGGCGCAAAAGGCGTATGCAAAAGCGGCCTGGCATCTGCAGTTGTGCCTGAAACAAATGCATTAGCCGAAGAAACAGAACCCGGAAATAAAATCCTTATGTTATTTGGGAGTATTATTTTAGCTATAATACTTGCGGCGGCCGTCATTTTTATTGCCCTAAGAAAGAGGAAGAAAAGCAGCGGGTTTCCGCCATTAATACTTCAGCAGCAGGAAAGGCGTGAATAAATAACGATTTTCAGCGTATTGCTTCCTAAGCAGGGCCCATGCTGGTTATAATCCCGCCGCTTATGCATATTTTTATCTGCGCCCCGCTTCCTGAAAAACCATAAAAGCAGTCGGATATGCCTGGCATCCCATTTGCCCTGAACCCGCTTAATGCGTTTATGTAGCTGTTTGCCTGTATATATGAAGAAGAATAAATCTGGCTTGAGGCTGAAATAGAGCTTGCGCTTACCGGGCCTGTGCTTATTGAATTTCCATAAAAAGGGCCGCCTGAATAATATCCTGCATATGCCCCGTAAGGCGTATAAACGCCGTACCCTGAGCTGTCACCCAGCCTTCCATAAACTCCGGAAGAAGTCCTGCCTTCGACACCAGCGCTTGCCATTCCAAGTAACCCCATATATGAGCCTGTCGGTGTGCTTCCGCTTACTCCGGTAGTGCCTGAGCCCTGAACACCGATACTGTTTGTGCCTGTAGCCTGCCCCATAACACCAAACCCGTTGTTTGCAGTGCTCATCCCTAATATCCCGGGCACTGCAGGCACGGTGCCTATACCGGACACAGTCATCTTGCCTGTTACGCCCTTATTGGCCTGAAGTGTATCATTTACATCTATAGACCCCGTCCCTTTCCCCAACAGTGTATTTACATACAGCGCCGAATGTGTCGCGCTTCCTGCAGGCGGTGTTGATGCATACGAGATTATGCCTGCAGCTGCCAACAGGATTAAAACAGCTATTGCGAAATACAATCCCCTTGAATAAATGTGCTTTCTTTGCTTTGGCATGTACATACCTTTTATAGGAGATAAGAGGATACCTGACTATTTAAAACTTTCATTTTATT
>DUKS01000043.1:9097-15832 GCA_013329215.1 Nanobdellota archaeon
TTTCTTCAGAAAGCCGCACAATGCAAAAGCTTCCCTTCTTGTTAGCATGCCCTTGCCGACCATTCTTCTCCAGACCTGCCTTTGCGTTTCTTTTTTTTCCTCTGTTGAGAACTGCATTTTGCCCATTGCATCGTCCAGTAGCCGCATTATAACGTCTTTTTCTTTCCTTGTTGCCTGGTTTATGCCTTTCCCAGCTTTTTGGATTGCAGAATGCTTTGACAGCTCATACATGATTATTGCCGCTGCGTGGCTCACGTTCATTGTCGGGTATTTTTTGGATGCCGGTATCGTAACAACAAAATCGCACTTTGCAATTTCATCATTTGACATGCCTTCACCTTCCCTTCCGATTATGATTGCCGCTTTTCCCGCGCTTCCCCCTGGCAGCATAGATGCAAGCTCTTCAGGGCTTACAGGGCACCTCGGTATGTTGTAATCATTGCCAACCATTGCAGTCGTCCCTATCACAGTGTTAAACGATGACAGCGCTTCCCTGAAAGAGCCTATTGTTTCGGCTTTCAGCAGTATTGATTTTGCGTGCTTTGCGTGCATTATTGCTTCCTTGCCCTTAAAATCGCATTTAGGATTAAGGAAAACGAGCTTTCCAAACCCGAAGTTCGCCATTGCCCTTGCCAGCGAGCCGCAGTTTTTTTCCCAGCGGAATTCCTGGGCTATGATTGTTAGGTCCATACAATTGGATTCTTGGGTATTGTTTATAAAGATTGCGAGAAAGCAGCGTATATGGAAGTGCCATGGAAAAAGCGTAATACTTAAATACATAATGTTATGTATATAAATACATAAATGAAAACCGAGATAAAGGCAATCAAGGCGCTTATTGGGCAAGAAGCAATGACAATAAGGGAAATAGCCCGAAAAATAAAAGCAGATTACAGGATAACGCATACAGCGGTAAAGCTGCTTTCAAAGAAAGGGGCTATAAGCCTTAAGAAAGCAGGCGGAAGCCTCCTTTGCGAGCTGAATAAAGGATACAGGGGCATTGAAATAATGCAGGCAGAAGAAGAAAGAAAGGCGGCTTTTCTGAAAAATAAGGATATGATGGCTATTTACAAAGAAATAATGAGCAATGCGAAATCAAGCTTTTTTGTAATGCTCGTGTTCGGCTCTTATGCAAAAGGCAGCCAAACAAAGCATTCAGACATAGATATTATGCTTGTTTCCAATGACGGGAAACTGAAAGAAAGTATACGGGAAATCATATCTGCCATTCCCCTGAAGATTCATCTTATTCCTTTTAGCGAGGAAGAATTTAAGAGAATGTATTTTTCCCTGGAATCGAATATTGCAAAAGAGGCTGCAAAAGATTATATTATTCTCCATGGGGCAGAACAATTTTATGAAATGATGAAGCCATAACAGATTTTCGGATTAAGTGCTCGCGCTTGAAGGCGGGCTTTATCCGCCTTACCTCTGGGTTATAGTAATCGCATATTACAGCATGTATTACATTGCAAATGCCGCAATTCTGGGAACAGGCCACAAAGTCGGCGATAAAATAAGCCATAAAGTTGCAAGCGATGCATTAATTGTTTTTGTCAGAGAGAAGCTGAAAAAAGGGATGCTTGAAGAATATGAAGCTGAAAAAGAGCAGGCACTGGAAATAATATCCGCCGAAGCGGATTCGCTTATCTAATCATTCGAAAGCGAAAGAAAAAAGCGCTCAATATTCCAGTACCGCATGGATGAAGAAGCGAAACGAAGCAGGGCTTTGACATCTTTGGAAAGGGCAAAGAAGTTCTCATTTGAGCTGAAAAAGCTTATAACCTAAACAGCATTCCAGACAATAATGCTCATAGACGTTCATTCGCACCTGGACTTTCCTGACTTTGAAAAGGATTTTGATAAAGTGCTTGAAAGGGCAAAAGAAGCAGGCGTTTTTGCAATAATCTCGGCAGGAGTGAACCCCGAAAGCAACAGGAAGGTGCTTGAGATAGCAGGGAAATACCCGATTGTGAAGCCTGCGCTTGGGATTTACCCGTCTGATGCGCTGAAAATGAGCGATTCTGAAATAGAAAATGAGATTGGTTTTATCCGCAAATCAGGGCCGTTTGCAGTTTCAGAAGTCGGGCTTGACGGCACTTATCCTGAAATGGAAAAGCAGAAACTGGTTTTTGAAAAGTTCATAATGCTTGCAAAAGAGCTTGATGTGCCCCTGATTGTCCATTCAAGAAAAGCTGAAAGTGAAACTGTTGAAATGCTTGCAAGGCTTGAAGCTAAAAAAGTTGTTGTGCACTGCTTCATGGGAAAGCTTTCAATCGCAAAGCAGATAGAGGATAACGGATGGCTGTTTTCAGTGCCCTGCATTATACAGACTTCATCGCAGTTCCAGGAGCTTGTGAAGAAAGTGAAGTCAACGCATTTGCTGACAGAGACTGACGCGCCCCTTCTTTCCGCTGTTAAAGGGAAAAGGAATGAGCCTGCGTTTGCCGCCGATACAATCAAGAAGATGGCTGAAATCAAGGGCGTTGCAAAAGAGGAGATGGAAAAGATGGTTTTCATGAATTATCAGCGGCTGTTTATGGGCGGGCCCCAAAAAGCGTTAAATTTATAAATAAACTAAAGTTATATATATGCATAACTTTGGTGTATTGATATGATTCCGCTTATAGCTCGGCTGAAGAAAGGAATCCACAGGGATGTGGCGCAGGCACAGGATTTGGCAGTCAGGGAAATAGCTGAAATGCTCGACACCGCCGTGCTTCACGGAGGCACTGCCATATGGAGATGCTACAGAGGAAACAGGTTTTCAGAAGATATTGATGTTTACCTGAAAAAAGATATAGGAAAAATAGAGGCATTCTTCAAAAAGCTGGAAGCGATAGGATTCAAGATAGAGAAAAAGAAGATAGGCGAAAACAGCATATATTCCACCCTTTTGCTTGGCAGGACAGAAGTAAGGTTTGAAGCACTGTTCAAGAGCGTAAAAGGCAGCCTTAAGGAATATGAAACAGCCGGCGGGAACCTGATAACCCTCTATTGCCTTACAGCAGAAGAGCTTGTGAATGAGAAAATTGATACTTATCTGAAACGGATGAAAATAAGGGACCTATATGACATCTTCTTCCTTTTAAGGCATGTGGAAAAGCCTAAAGAGGTTACCGCGAAACTGAAATATTTCCTTGCGAATTTCAAAAAGCCAATAGATGAGAAAGAACTGAAGGTGCTTATTCTTGAAGGGCTCGTGCCTTCCGCGGAATCAATGAAAGAATATATAGGGGCACAGGCGGGAAAATGGGAAAAGTAAAGCACCTGCCGGAAGTTGAAGCGCTGTTTGAGAAAAGCCCGGTCGTCAGCTTTGATTCTGCTGTGAAGATAATACAGGGCAGAAAGAGCAAAAAGCAATATGCGAAACAGCTGATAAGAAACTTATTGATCCGTGGGAAAATAAAACGGCTGGCAAAAGGATGGTATACAAGCAGGAATGATGCTTCGTTGGCGGTATTCTGCTTCCAGCCTGCTTATTTGGGGCTGCAGGATGCTTTAAGTTTTCATGGGATTACGGAGCAGGAAACAATACCGGTCATTGTGACAACACAGAAGGTAAGGCAGGGCCTAAGAAAAGTGATGGGGGTCAATGTCCTGGTAAGGAGAATAAAAAAAGAGTATATGTTCGGGTTTGAAAGCAGGGAGCAATCCGGGTTCTATCTGCCATATTCTGACATTGAAAAGACATTGATAGACCTGCTTTACTTTAAGGAAAATTTAAGCCCGGAAACCTTTGCAGAGATTATGAGAAAAGCAAATTTGAAGAAGATTGAGGAATACTTGAGAAAATACCCTAAAAAGATGCAGGGAATCATGAAAGGCCGCATGCGCAATCTTATGGCAGATTTAATTCCTGATGTGAAGTAGACATCTGACTAAGTTAGTCAGATATGATACCAAAAACCTGTTTTATTTATAAATAAAATAGAAAAGTATATAAATAACCCTATTAATCGTTAATAAGCGGAAAAAGAGGGCAAAAACAAGATGGGGCAATTAAAGAAAATATTTGCGGAATTTCTGGAAGAGGGAATAAGCGCCGAATCAAAGGCAAGATACGGGCCCGCAGCCAGCAATTATTACAAGGCACTTTCAATATTATGCTCTCATCTGATAATAAGCAAGTTGAGGAAGACTCCAAAGAATCACACAGAAATATTCCTTTTCCTTAAAGTGTCTTTTCCTGAGGTCTATGAAATAGTTGATGCTGTTTTTACCCTTTACACTGATTCATATTCGCATATAATGAACAAGGAGGACTGCGCAAAACTCAAAGATGCAATCCATAAAATTGCCAGGCATGGCGGAATTGAAAAAGAATTTGAAGCATATCTTAAGAAAATATAAGCTGGTGGCAGACATAGTCATATTCGGCTCTTATTTAAAAGGAAGAAAAATCCCTAAAGACATTGACCTTGCTATAATGGCTAAAGAAAAAGACTTAGCTCTGCCTGGAAAGATAAAGAGGGAAATCCCCTGGAAAAATGTGCATCTTGAATTTATCCGCACAGGAGACATATATTCCAGCCCTTTGTTTATCAGCCTGCTGAATGAAGGATACAGCATAAGAGAAAATGCCTTTCTGCGGGATATTTTGGGGATAAGCCCAAAAAGGCTTTACAGATATGACTTAAAACATCTGGAGCAGGCAAAGAAAGTCATGTTTGCAAATGCAGTAAACAAAACACTGAAAAAGATAGGCGGTGAAAAAATAGGGAATGGAGCTGTGCTCATCCCATTAAACAATGCAAGCTATTTTGAGGATTTTCTTGAGATTTGGGGGTTGAGGTATAAAACGAGAGAATGGACTGTTATTTAATTACTGATTTTTCAGACATCTGACTAAGTTAGTCAGAGATTAAGATTCTTATTTGTTTTGACGACTGAAAACTCCTTCTTTTTGATTTAAGACAGCGAGGTAGACATCTGACTTAATCAGACGACGACATAGACGACGGGGGATTTATAAGGCAAAAAATGCGCTTTTTTACTTAGTTTGGTGAGGAAAAGAGGGATTGCAGATTCTGGAGATTATGGGATATTTAAGTCAGATGTTTCTCTATTGTCAAACAGGCAGAAGATTGAGCTGCTGAAAAAGAATATTCTTGAAGCTGATGAAAGGCAAAACCAGCTCCTTGCAAAAGCTGCCGAATTCAAAAATTACCTCGCATCAGAAAGGATAACATACGCCGAATATGAATGGCTCCTCAGCCATTACCTCAAGGGCAAAAGCCTGAACGACTGGCTGTTCTATTACGAAAATTACAAGCTCCACGCAGGCATTGCCGCTGAAGAGCTTGAAGCCATCTGCGGCAGCGCGCATTCTGCAGCGCAGGAACCTTCACCAATGCCTGCAACGCGCCTTGAAGCAAGGGTTATGCACAGGGCAAAAGAGCCTGCTTCCAAAAACCCTGTCCTGATGTCAGTTCTCATCCTGTTCGCAGTCATAGGCGTCTTCTTCCTCGGCAATGCAATTACCGGCTTTTTCACAGTGGAGTTCCCGCTGAACGAAAGCTGGGATGTTTCAAACAGCTTTGTAAGGGTTTCAATGCAGGGCTATTCCGAAGACAGGCCGCTTTCTGAATTCGTCAACGGAAGCATTGTTTCTGTTGAGCTTGATTCGTTTGCATTGCCCGCATCAGGGGCTGCATACGTTGACCTGATTGTGAACGGGACTTTGGCTGACAGCAGAAGGGTTGAGTATGAATTGTCATCTGAAATTCCTGCTAATGAAACAGAAAACATTACAGAGCCTGAAAATATAACAGAAATGCCAGAAGAACAGAACGCCACAGAGCCGGAAACTAATTTTACACTGCCGCCTGAAAACATAACTTCTCCGGAAAATATAACAGAGCCGCTTAACACCACGCTTCCGCTAAATGAAACAATAAACACCACAGAGCCCGAACTGAATATGACAGAGCCGCTCAACACCACTTTGCCTGAGAACATTTCAAATGCAACAGTTGAGTTCAATCTTACAGGGCTTAATTTAACGCATGCATTTGATGATGATGTTGTCGGCGAGATAAGGACAGGAGAGCCTGTGCTGTGGCAGAGGGAGATTATAGGCGGGGAGAAAGAGTCTGAATCTTTCTACAAGGAGGCAGAGAATATCGTTTTGGTGAAGAAGTCTGATTTGGAAGAAAGCACTGACAAAGGAAAGAAAGGCGGTTCTGCAATAAGGGCCATGTATGCTGATGAAGCATTGAAAAAAGAGGCAAAACAAAAAGCAAAAGGCGCCATTGAGAAAAAAGGAATAAAGCTGGACAAGAAAGACGCAGGCAACGAAAGCTATGCAAGGATTGAAGAGCCCGAAGCCGGGGCTGATTACCTGCTGTTCTACGAGACACCGGCGCCTTTGATGGAAACAAGGGAGGCAACGCCTGAGAAGATTACAGTTGGCGTGTCTGCAGCGCTGGATTATGAGAACGTGACTGTTGCATACCCTTTGGATGATTACAAGTCAAGGCAGATTTCTGTATATTGGATTGTGAACGGGACAAGGATGAAGATGTATTCCGTTGGTGAAGATACTGATGGCGACGGCGTTGAGGACAATCTCCTTTGGATAGCGCCGCACTTAAGCAACCAGACATTTGAGCTTGAGATTACTGTGATTAATGTTTATGAAAGCCCCTCTGTTGGAGGCAATTGGACTGTTTACTTCAACACAACAGGAACAGGCAACTTGACTATAGAGCCGTTCAATGACCTGCTTGACGG
>DUKS01000043.1:16099-16362 GCA_013329215.1 Nanobdellota archaeon
AGTGAGAGCATTGCATCAAGAAAGATATTGTTGCCGAATTATGCCTGCGACGGGCAAACATCTTACATTGTGAATAAGATGGACGTGCCGGGATATATCTCAATGAACTTCACGTTCGCGAATGACTACGGCAGCGTGAGTAGTTATGCGCATGATCCGCCTTCGCAAGGCACGCCCACCATAAACACAACATACGGGAATAATATCACAACAGAGAATATCACTGCTTTTAATGTGTCAAGTGTGGATACACTGACAAACAT
>DUKS01000043.1:16573-20123 GCA_013329215.1 Nanobdellota archaeon
TGAACGGAAGCGAAGGGAATTATACAAATGTAAAAGACTACAGCTCTTACAGCAATAACGGCACACTCCCTTATTCAGGAGAGCTTGTGATTAATGGAGATGCAGAGACAGGTGATACAACAAACTGGGTTGGAGTAAGCGCAATGGCAACAGATGATGTGCACGGCGGAGCCTATTCATTCTACAGGAACGGCTCAGCCAGTGTTTATACTTCTCAATTTATTGCCGTAAACCCTGCTTTAACATACAACCTAACCGGATGGTTTAAGTCCAATGGCACAGGCGGCAACAGCACACTTTACTTCGGGTTTATGCCATACGATGCAAACCAGGTTATGATACAATCCAAAGAGATTAATGCAATAGCAGGCTCAGACACCACACTATATGAGTCATGTAATTCAAATGACAGCGTAATAAAAGTGGTTGATGCAAGCGGCTGGACAACAGGGCAATATTATGTAGTTGCTTATGAAACAGATGATTCAGGAAGCTATACTGATCTGCCAAACAGAAATCTCAGCGATAGCGTATCCAATACCGGCCGCAATATTTCTTCCAAAACAGCAGGACCCGGCTATTGGAATATTACTTTTGGGGTTATTAGCGGGGTGCAGCAAAGGGCAATGAAAAATGCATCTGCAGGCACAAAAGTAAGGGAACATGCTTATACAAGCACATACCAGTATGATGCTGCAGCAAACGCGAAAGTCTCAAACCTTACATGGACAAGATATAATGCAACAATGAACGGGGAAATATTATATGGGGTTAGCCCTAACGGCAAATGGTGGCATGGCACCAGGTATGCGCATATCATGATGCTTGCAAATAACGGGCAAGCTGCAACATTCAAGCTCCGCTTTGATGACATCACATTAGATACGTATACAGGAGCTATGTGGAATTCTTCATGCGGCAGTTTTACAAAATCCGGAGGATGTTATGAATTTGATGGTATTGATGACACTATGGATATAGGGACCGGATTCAATGCAGTTGATGAATTGACTGTTTCCTTCTGGCTTTATGCAAAAAAGCAGTCAAGCAATGCATGGGCGCTTAATAAGTATCTCAGTACAAGCGATGCATGGGGAATAAGGGTCCTGACTACAGGGGATATAGACTTATATGATGATATTGACGGCGTTGACCAAGCAAGGTATGCAACAGCAATTTCCAAAGACCAGTGGTACCATATTGTTGCTGCCATGTCCGACAATGGCTATGGTGATGGCAATTATACAAATACATTTTATATTAATGGAACGCAGATAGGCGATGGAGAGAACTCAACAGGCAACTGGAGCAGCTTTGCAGGAAGATTATACTTAGCTGAAAGGGGAAGTGAAGCAGGATATTTCAACGGAACAATAGATAATGTGCAAATATGGAACAGAGCATTATCTGCATCTGAAGTAGCAATGCTCTACAACTCCGGCGCAGGAATGTACAACAGGGTGCATTCTGACGCCACAAATGAAGGAGAAACATGGCAGGTGTGCGTCACGCCAAATGACGGGAATTATGACGGAGAGACATTATGCAGCGCCAGCCTCACGCTGCAGTCAGGATGCACTGCGCCTGCCGATGATTTGGCGATAACAGAAAGCACAACGCTGTGCAGGGGAACATATTATGTCACTGATGCTGCTGCAGACGGCATACTGCTGCCGGGCAACAATACAGGGATAACAATACAATGCAATGACACAACAATAATAGGCGATGGAACAGGCTACGGGGTGTACGGCTCAAACGACCACAATATAACTATAACAGGATGCGACATAAGGAACTACACATATAGCATTTATGGCTCAGCATCAAGCCACTGGATAATAGAGCGCAACAATTTCACAGTTCCCACTGGAAATACATATTCAATTTACCTGTATCTTGGAAAGAACCATACCATCAACTACAATAATGTCACATCAATGGGGACAAATAATAACGGTGACCTTGCCTTGTATTCAATTAATTCCAGCGTGATAGCATATAACAAGCTAATGGCTCTTGGCACAAGCACTGTCATCGGTCTCTCAACAAGCAATTATAATAATTTAACAGGGAATATCATCCATTCAAACGGGAGCACACTGCGCATAGGTATTTCCGCCAGCTCATGCTGGAACACCACTATAGCATATAACAACATAACAACAAACGGCAGCACCGGGTTCGGCATTTACTTTGCAAATGGCTTTAATTACACAAACATAGTACGCAATAACATAACAACCCATGGCAGCGGGGCAGCAGGCATTTATCTGGATGCAACAGATGCCGCTATAATAAACAAGAACTATATTTATTCAGACGGAAGCGGCTCTTACGGTATATCAAGTTCCACCTCAACTGCAACAAATGTCACTTTAAACAACATCACTGCAACGTATGAAGCAATAACAGCGCATAATGCATGGGAAGTGTATGGCAACATACTGACTGTTCTTGGAACAGGCAATGTAATAAACGCGGCAGGCGCTTCAAGCAATTTCTGGATGAACAACCTTGAAAGCACAGGCGGCGTTACAGGGCAGGCTGACGATGACTTCTGCATCAGCGAGAATAGCATTGATGAAGGAAACTTCTATGCAGCCGGGACAGCGCCTTCCGCTATACCTTCAGACGACTGCGGCGCCGCAAACATGACTTACCCTGACTGGGGGGAAGCGTTTAATGCAACATACATAAACGTGACGTGGAAGAAGCAGAGCCATTCGCCGCTGAAGGCGCTTTGGTACTCGTTTGCGTTCTCAAATGATTCCGGGGTGAAATGGCAGCAGCTAAGAAGCGTTTGGGGATACCAGAATTTGTTTAACTTCAGCGTGAATGCTACTTACAAGAGATATAGGTGGCAAAGCGCACCGCAAACAAAGAATAGCACCTACATAGAAATACCAAAGGCTGCGAACATAACAAAAGCTGTTTTCAAGTTAGAATATATTGCGAGTTCTGTATTTAGAAATGTAACAGGATATACAGGCAATGCATCTTTCCAAAGGCAGTATGAATTGTTCGGGAACGCGTCCGGTGATTCATTTGGAAGGAGCATTGCAATTGCAGATGTGAACAATGACGGGATTAAGGACATTATAGCCGGAGGACCTGACTCAGACATATGCACAGACGGCTCTGCGGGGGACAGCAGGTGCGGCGGCGCACAGATATGGATAGGATATGGTTCCGGAGAGTCGTTCAGCAGCACATATGACTATTATCTTAAAGGCGTCAATACTTCTGACAACGCAGGCAGGAATGTGGCTTCTTGCGACGTGAACAATGATTCAATAAGCGATATAATAATGGGCGCCCCAAAAATGGAAAATGGGACAGGCTATACAGGCTCATGCAGCGGCGCTGACTGCGGAGGCGTTATTGTGTATTTCGGCATTAATGCAGGAGGGGCATTCAATTCAACCCCTGATTTGGAGCTTTACGGCATGAATGCATCTGATTCTCTTGCCCTTGGAGGAAACCATGCTGTGGTTGCATGCGGAGATGTGAATAATGACAGCATTGGAGACATAGTCTGGGGCGCGCC
>DUKS01000043.1:20324-27679 GCA_013329215.1 Nanobdellota archaeon
ACAACCCCTGACTTGGAACTGTTTGGAAGCAATGATACGGACTATGCAGGATATTCTATAGGCGTTGGCGATGTCAATAATGATGGAATTAAAGATGTATTGCTCGGAGCGGTTTATGCAGACGAAACAGCAGGGGCGGGAACTGAAGGTTCTGTTGTTATTTATTTCGGCAAAACAGCAGGCCAAAGCTTCAGTTCCATAGCTGATGCAGAGCTTTTCGGAGTTGACACAGGAGATGCAATGGGCGCATTCGGCGCAGTGGCGGCTGATGTAAACAATGACGGCATAAATGACCTTGTAACATCTTCTTATTATTCAGAAGGCGGGTGCAGGAACGCAACAGCAACAAACTGCGGAAGTGCAGTAATATTTTACGGACCCATATCTGCAGGAACAGACTCCAATCCGGATGCAGAGCTATTCGGCACTGACCAGGATGACAAAGCATCAATAAATGTAGGCGATGTTGACAACGATGGCATACCTGATATTCTTCTCGGTGGCGCGTCAAAATCCGCACCCGGGGAAATACATCCTACTGCAAAAAGCGGCGGGCTTAACATTTATTACGGGATAGATTCAGTTCACGGCGAGACATTCAGCAGCCTGCCTGACATAGAGCTGTTCGGGTTTAATGACACTGATTCATGCGCAGAGCATGTGCTGTCCGCATTTGCAGAGGACATAGACAATGACGGGCATAATGAAGTTCTCCTTGGATGCAAGGATGCTGAAAATTCAGGAGGAAATGGCGAGGGCAGCGTCCAGGTCTTTGACCCGTGGAACTTTGCAGGGGTCTCAATGACACAGACAAACATAACAGTGCTTCCTGAAACAGGCTCTTATGCCCCTTGCAAGGTTGCAGGATGGAAGGACTGCCTGGACAGCTCTTTGTGCGCAGACTACACGGCCTGCGTCAATGATATTGTGGCAAACCACTGCGGCTCGCCTGCATCAGGGAACTGCACACTGAATCTCACATTAACAGGCTATAATGGCAGCCTGAAATTATATCCCTTAATTGAATACACAGGATTCTGGTGGAATGTTTCCAGTTCAGCGCCCACTTCAATGGTGGATTCTATTAATTATTTCATTAACGTAACGCCGTTTGAATCTGTAACACACGCAAACGCAACCTATACGCAGGGGAACTTCACAATTGACCACACGCCGCCTTCAAGCATTGTATTGAACAAATGGGCAAACAACAGCGGAATTGGCACAACACATTTCCTTTACACAGACTTTAACTGGACAGCAACAGACAATCTCGGGGGAAACGTAACGTGCAATGTTTCTGTAAGAAAAGAGGGAACAAGCTGGAACCCGAAGAAAAACTTGCCCTGCACGAGCGGCACATTATGCAACACAGCCGTAGGGGATGGAGAAACATTTTATGAGGAAGGCAGGTATAACTGGACTGTTGACTGCTCTGATTCTGCAGGAAACAAGAATGTGTCGCAAACATGGATATTTACCATTGATGTTACAGCTCCTGCAATAAACCAGTCAAACGTGACTGCGACAGACCCTTCCCTGCGCGTGATAAACGCAACCTCGTCTGTTGACGTGGGCAATACTATTACATTCCGCGCTATTGTTTCTGACTCAATCTCTTCAATAAGTGCAGTATGGGTGAAGGTCTGGAAGACCACGAAAGAGGCAGGCATCTTATTGTGGGAAGGCATGATGTCTTTGGTTAACGGGATGTGGAGCGTCAGCTGGGTTACAAACAGCTCTTTGACAACAGGATTGGCTAATTATACGATATACGTGAATGACACTGCTAACAACACGTTTACATTTGACTCTAACTTCTCAGTAAACTACAAGCCAACGCAGGGAACGCCTGTGGTTACTTCAGGGTTTTATAATACGACGTACGGGAACTTGACTTGCTCCAATACTTCAACTGCTGATGCTGACGGAGATGCAGTAGTGAACGTGTTTGACTGGAGAAGGAATATTACCGGAAGCTTATTGCCTGACAGCGATATGGAGGCTGCCGATACAAGCGCGTGGAGTTTCGTTGGCACCGGCTCAAAAGAGATAACATCTCCGCACGGCGGCTTAAGGAATACAAAAGTTGTTACAACAACAACTTATTCAGTATTATACCAGCCAGCTACATTAACAGCAGGAAAAACATACAGGTTCACGGGCTGGGCAAGGGGAGACGGAGGCGCGGGATATCCTGCGCTATATGATGCGGGCGGAGCGCCGGTTTTATGGCAGGGAACCACCTCAACTGCATGGCAAAGGTTTGATTTTGTGTACACTGCAAGGTATACTTCAATGTACTTCATGAATCCCACAACGGGATATGTTGAATGGGATGACATAAAACAGGAGGAGATAAAATCCGACGCTGTCCTTAACATGCCGTTTGAGGCAGACAGGAACGCGACGCAGGCAAAGGATTATTCAAACTATGGGAATAACGGCACATTGGGAAGCGGTGCTAATATGCCTAGATGGAATGCTAGCTGCGGCGCTTTCACAGGCTCTGGCGGCTGTTATGAATTTAACGGGCTGGACAAGTATATTGAAACATCTTACAGAAGGACAGACTATAAGTTCACATACTCGACATGGTATATGCCGGCAGGAGTTCAGCCGGGCACATATAACTATGGCTGCTTATTTGGAGCGGCAACTGCAAGTTCTGGAATGACCTGGAGAATTGTTTATGCCAATGGTGCAAATGCAGCATTTATCCAGTTTTATAATTCAACTCCGGCTGCTAACAATGTATTTTATACAGGCGCAGCATACGGGAACTGGCAGCATATTGCAGTAACATATGATAACAGCACTCAAAATGTTACTATTTATACAAATGGGGCTTATGCCACAAGCAGCATTATACCCGGCGGGATGTATGAAACAACAAGCGATATTTCAAGAATTGGAAATTGCCAAGGAACTACATTTGACTTCAATGGAACAATAGATGAGGTCAAAATATGGAATAGGACAATATCCGCTACCGAAATTGCGTCTTTATACGCAAACAGCAGGAACAATGTGATTGAGAAAAGCGCATTGAAATACGGCGACAGCTGGGTGTGCGCAGTGACGCCGAACGATGGGTTGACTGACGGGTATACGAACTTATCCATGGGAACATCCATTAAAACGCCGCCATCGCAGGGAACGCCCACGATTAACACTACTCTTGGAACGAACAGGAGCAATGAAAACATAACAGCGTTCAATACTTCAACGTTTGACATAGACTTTGACTCTGTAACAAACGCGTGGAACTGGTACAGGAACGGGACTTCTATTGCTGTATTGAATATGTTGTTTGACATAAATTATTCAAGCCCATCCACATCAAATATGATAAGGGATTACTCAGGAAACGGCAATAACGGGACAGGAGGAGGAGGCACAAGCTCAAGCACGCCTCAATGGGTAAGCAGCGGCATTTCAGGCGGCGCATACCAGTTTGACGGGACTGATGATTACATTAATGTAGGAACTGTAAACGGATTTGGCCTTACAAAAGGGACTTATGAAATATGGTTCAAGCCCAACCTGCTGCCATTCACTGATTGGGATACATTAATACACCATGAAACTTCGGGAAACTTAAATTCAATAGAGCTTATGGGAGCTTCAGGAACATCATACTTGTCATTTGCCATTTCAAATGCAGCAGGAACCCCCTTCGGTGCAAGCTGGACAGCAACCACAAGCAGCAACCTTGCTGTTGGGAACTGGTACCATGCTGTCGCGGTATGGGACACAAGCGCAGGCAGCGCAAACTATACTAAGATTTACCTGAACGGCGTGCTAAACGACACCACTACAGGCGGCACACAGACGCCAACAACAATGGCTAATGCAATCGGCATTGGCAAGAACCTTGTTGTGGCAGGCAGGGAAGTTAACGGCACTCTTGATGAAGTAAGAATATACAATATAACACTGACAGCTGCACAAATAGCTGCATTATACAATGCAGGCACCCCCAGATATAACCTTATAGAATCATCAATGACTCAAAGAGGCGAAACCTGGTCTGCCTGCGTCACGCCGATTGACGGATTCTATGACGGGAATACTGCGTGCACTTCTGCGAACATCACGGTATTAAATTCAGTGCCAACTCACTCAACTCCGACTATAAACACAACATACGGCACCAACCTAACGCACGAGAACATAACTGCGTTCAATGTGTCAACAGCGGATTCGGATAATGACGCGGTTACAAATATCTACGACTGGAGAAGGAACGGAGTGTCGGATGCGGTGCTTAATATGCCGTTTGACATGAATGGGAGCACAGGGAACACCACTAACGTAAAAGACTACAGCTCTTACAGCAATAATGGAAGCTTAACAGGAGCAATATGGAATGCAAGCTGCGGCGCGTTCACAGGAAGCGGGGGGTGCTATAAGTTTGACGGAATAAATGACAAGATTGTATCTGCCAATACATCGAGTCTGCAAATTACAAAAAATCTTACCGTATCAGCATGGTTTAAGATGGACAGCCTCATTCAATATTCATGCCTGATTGGCAAAACACCAAACAGTGCATGGGATAAAGGGTGGGGTGTGTACTGGTATAATGACAATACTATAAAATTTTGGATTAATGGCTATTCAACCAATAAGGTTTCTTTGCCGTTCACTGATACAACCGGATGGCACCATATGGCTGGCACTTATGATGGAGCTTTAATTAAATTATACTTAGATAATAGCCCTACCCAGGCAGTTTATACAAGTGCTATTGATACCAGCGGCAATTTAGAGATAGGAAGTAACTGCGCAGCGGGCGGTTTTTACTATAACGGCTCTATAGACCAAGTCCAGATATGGAACAGGTCTTTATTCTCATCAGAAGTTGCGATGCTCTACAACAGCGGCGCCGGGATGTACAGCAGGGTGCACTCAGACGCGACAAGCGAGGGGGAAATCTGGCAGGCGTGCGTTACCCCCAATGACGGAACAGAAGACGGAAGCGCCTCATGCACTGAAAACATTACAATAAGGGAGTCTGCAACATCTGCAACGCTTATTTCGCCCTTGAACAGCTGGTACGTGAACAACACGGTGAAGTTTGAATGCTTTGCATCTTCAAATATCCCATTGATTAATGTCTCACTGTGGCACAACAACACAGGAACCTGGGCAAGGAATACAACTGTTGTGGCAACAGCAACAAATGCAACAGCGCACTACACAGTTACCGGATTGGCAACAAACAACTTCGTCTGGAACTGCTATGTATGCGACGTTGACCAGAAGTGTTATTACGCTTCCGCAAACAGGACATTGTTTGTTGATATCACAGTGCCGCAGATTGAGTTCCATTCAAGCTCTGTATTGAATAACACAAAGAGGGCTACTTATTACAACAATGCATACGTGAACACGACAATCTCTGATTCTTCAAACAACGCCTCTGCCTTTATAGATTGGAACAGGTCGCTCATAGGATGGTGGAGGCTTGAGGAAGGCAATGGCACAACATTCATTGACTCCTCAACATGGGGCAAGGATGCAATATGCGCAGGAATATCCTGCCCAAACCTCACTACAGGAATGAGAGGAAAGGCATACAGATTTGACGGAATTAATGATACAATAAATGGCACTACTGCAAAAGAGCTTTTCAACCAAAGCAAGACAATCTCGGCATGGATAAAGCCCGCAATACTTGGAGTGCAGAACCCGTTCTTCTCTATAGGGTCAACAGCAACAACAGGACAACCGCAGACACTTCTGGTGGTAAGCACTTCAAATTATGCTGCGGTATTCTACAAGCCGGCTGCAGGAGTGACATACGGCTCATTCAGCAACACTGCCCTGCAGAAAGACACATGGCACCATGTTGCAATCACATTTAACGGCACAGCATTCAAGGGATACATAAACGGGCAGAAAGATACAAATGTGTATACCGGAGGAGATGCTTATGCAGTCGTAGACACATTCTATATAGGCTCCGGATATAATGCGCCTTTCAATGGCACAATAGACGACGTGATGATATTTGATAGAGTACTTTCTGATGATGAGATTAATGCAACATACAGCTCAGGGCTTTGGAAGCTCTACCGCAACTTCACTTCACTCTCTTCAGGCACTTACACATACAAGGCATACGTCATTGACCAAGCAGGCAACCTGAATTCAACTGAGCAGAGGACGTTCATTGTGAATGCAGTGCCTGTTGTGTCTTCTGTTTTGGTGAATTCAACATACGGGACGAACCTGACTACTGAGAATTTGACTGCATATGTAACTTCTTCTGAGAATGACAGTGACGGATACACATTGATATACGACTGGAGAAAGAACGGAGTTTCTGATAATCTCCTTAATATGCCGTTTGACATAAATGGAAGCAATGGGAATACGAGCAATGTGAAGGATTACAGCTCATATGGAAATAATGGAACGCACAATGGAACAATAACTGCAATGCCAAGATGGAATGCAAGCTGCGGCGCGTTCACAGGAAGCGGAGGATGCTATGAGTTTGATGGAATAAACGATAACATTGTAGCAGATAATGTTGTAAATGATATAGCCAAAGCGCAAGGCACAGTAAGCCTATGGGCAAAAGCCAATGATAATCCCGGTAGCGGCAAGTATTTGATAAGCGGCAATACAAATCAAAGGACATATATTTTAAGGAGCAGTAACACTTATGCGGTTTATAAAGGGTCATCGCTTGCATATTCTATTACCTTCCCGGCATCTTCACCAAGCGAGTGGTACCACATTGTACTTACGTGGACCAATAACACTGATGCAAATAATTACACAATGAAGGGCTACCAAAATGGCACATTGATAGGCACACAAAACTTTACAACGGGGTCGGGAGAAACCGTATTAACAATAGGCGCAGGCTTTGATGAAAGTGCAACATTCAACGGCTCTATAGACCAAGTGCAAATATGGAACAGGTCACTCTCTGCTTCTGAAATCTCAATGTTCTACAACAATGGCATCGGAATGTACAACAGGACACACTCTGATGCAACCACAAACGGAGACGTTTGGTATGTGGTTGTCACGCCCGCAGACAAATACGAAGATGGAACACCAGCAGTAAGCAACAACGTGACAATCGCATCTGCATACACTTATGTAAATCTCACTTCACCTTTAGACAACTGGTACGTGAACAGCACAGTGAAGTTTGAATGCTTCGCTGCTTCAAATATACCATTAATTAATGTGTCTCTCTGGCACAACAACACAGGAACCTGGGCGAGGAATGCCACTGTAACAACAACCGCAACTTCAGTTATTGCGCATTACACAGTCACTGGAATGGACGTGAAGAATGTTGTCTGGACGTGCCAGGCATGCACTGC
>DUKS01000049.1 GCA_013329215.1 Nanobdellota archaeon
CCTATAACCGGCTCCGCCGCAAAGGGATTTAACAAATGAAATCATGGTCCCGAATGAAATGCCGGATAGAGCCGCTTGTAAGCGAGGGCTTTGGCGCAGGGGAGGCAGTAATGAATTTTTCAGTGCGGCATGAAGAAGACAGCAAAGGCATTTGCGCTGCAATCGCTGCATTGCGCAGGATACCATCCGCTTCTGTGCCTTCTTTTGAAAATACATTGACAGAATAGCTCCTGCCCCCATAGCCCCAGCGGTTTCTGCCTTCCCTTACAATGGTTTCCACCAATGCATCCGCAATAATTGCTATAAGCCCATCGCCTTTTTGCTTATGCTGCGCCGCAATTTGAGCCAGCCCGCCATTCACGCTTTTGGCAAGCGCAGGGAGTTTATCATAAACAGCCAAAAAATCCTTCTCCCGAAAAGTGTGGCCTCCCCCAATTTCATATAGGCCGAATCCTGTTCTCTCTGCCCTTAATGTGAAGCTCCTTAGGAGAACAGCTTCAAATGCAGGCACAGAGCCTGCAGGATATGCCCTTGATACGACTTCTGATGCAAACTCATAGCTTACGGAGTCTCTTTCATTTTTCTTCGTTTCAATCGCCTTAATCGCATCACTTTCAGTGAAAAAAGGGCCATCTACCCATGGATAAGATTCCCCGTATTCCCACGCGCCTATTGCAGGGCTGTCATGCAGTATATGCGTCCAGCACGCTTTTGCAAAGAACACAGGCGTTACTTCGTTGCCTGTAAGAACAGTTCCTTTTTCTGAAACAGGAACATATAGCTTTTCTCCGATTCTTTTTACGGCGCGCCCGTCAATCTCAAGGTATTTTTCTGCCATTTTATCGCCCTTCCTTGTTTTGTAGAACAAAGGTTTATAAAGAATTCCGCACTTTTCACACCACGGTGGTGTGAATTGAATGAAGAGCTTAAGGCAATAGGTTTGACAACGTACCAAAGCAGTGCGCTTTGCGCGCTTTTGAAAAAAAGGCTTACATTAAAGGAGCTCAGCAAGGCTGCAAATATTCCCCGGGGCAAGGTTTATTCTGCCGCAAAGCAGCTGCAGGAAATGGGGCTTGCCGCCTCAACTCATGAAAGACCCAAGAGGCTTTACGTGCCAAATGCGTCAGAGACAATATCACGGCTTGTAAAAAGCCACGAAGAAAAGCAGCAAAAGATCATAAGCACGTTGCAGGAAGCTGCAACAGCGCTGGACAGGCAGGAAGGAAGGGCAACCCCGTTCTTTGAGCTTGGGACAACAGCAGATGACAATAAAAAGATACAGCTGCGGACATTTGTTGAAGCTGAAAAAGAAGTGCTGCAGGTAATCAACATACACCACAAGCCGAAATCAAACAGGAAAAGCAAAGCAATCTGGGAAAAGGAGATTGAAAAAGCGGTTGAAAGAGGGGTTAGTTTTAAGGCGATTTATCCGGCAAATGCCGTGCTCCCGAAGATTCTCGAAAAGCTGAACAGGCAAAATCCAGCGGGCTTTAATATCAGAAGGCTTGACACTGATTTTGTAAGATGCGACATAATAGACAGCAGGAAAGTTCTTTTAAAGCTCGTCCATGAGGACCCGATGGTATTCGGTGGGATTATTTTCATAGACAATATGGGATTTGCTGCGAACCTGAAAAGCGCATTCATGAAGTTCTGGGAAGAAGCTGAATAGCTTACGCATACTTCTCTGCAAAATGCTTGGGGTTCAGATAATCGCCAGTGGCGCCTTTAATCATCTCATTCCATTCAAGGCTTGCGCCTTTGCTGAATATGTTCTGAACCAAATACTTCCCAACCGCCTTGCTGCCGTTGATAACCTTGTCTTTGCAGATATTTTTGCGCATATAATCCTCAACCTGCGCAGCCATAAGATCGCCAAGCTGGTAATTGTGGTAATAGACAGGCGCATTGCATATATGCGTCTTTGATGCATAGTCAGGCATGTCCCTGCCTTCAGGCTTTTTTACATGCTGGTATTTTTCAACAAGCCCCCACCATAAGGCATTAAGGTCCTGGCCGGGATTCTCATACATTGATTTCTCAAACCTGAGCATTACCTGCACCCATCTTGAGAATATAAGCTGCTGCCTTTTAACATGCATGAGCCCGTGCTTTTCAATGCCATCAGCTTCCGCCTCAGAAAGCCCAAAAAACTCTTTCATCCATGTGCCGCTGTAAGCCAACTTGCCAAACATCATTGCAATTGCCTCTGTTGTGAATATATGCGCATGGCTCCGAAGCAAAAACGGCAGGCTGCTTTTGTCGTGCCCGAGGCAGTAAGCAGAATGCCCTGACTCGTGCAGGAGTGTATCCATCTCAGCTACCTTGTTTTTTATGTTCATAAGTATCCTTACATCACCCGCCCTATCGATGTCTGTGCAGAACGCATGCTGCGACTTGCCTTTCCTTTCAAACATGTCGCTGTTTTCCAGCACCTTGCTGACATCAAGCCCGATTCCTGCGTAAAACTTTTTAGCTATTGGAATGATCTCTTTCTTCGCGTATATCCTGTTGTAATCAAATTCCTCAACCCTCGGGGCAGACTGGAAATAAGGGTCTGAATAGTGCCACGGCATTATCTCTTCAATATTAAGCCGCTTTCTTAAGGCCGCGTCAATTTCGCTCTTTGCCCTTAAGAAAGGCTTTTCAGTCATTTCATATAACTCGTCAAAAGTCTCCAGCAGCCAGCCGATATCTATTTCCTGCAAATCCATGGACATTTCATAATAATTGGAATATCCCAATGAGCCTGCAGCCTTGTTTCGCAACAGCACCAGCTCTTTTAAGTCCTTTTCAACAACAAGGCCTACATCTTTCTGCGCTTCCCAATGCTTTTTCCTCAAGCCATTGTCAGCGCTTTCTTCAAGAACTTCATATATCTGGTTCTGCGTGACTTCCTTGTTGTTTACTTTTCCCCTGAAATTGTTTGTTTTCTTTGTAATCTCGGCCTCTTTCCTGCTGATTGCCTTTAACAGCGCTTTCGGCAGCTGGTTGGCTTTGTACTGGTTTATCAGTATTGCAAGCTGGCGCTTAAGCAGGGGATTGCTTATTTCATTGGCTGCTTTTATTGCAGTGAGCTTCCTGTAATCATCTGCTTTTGAATAAAGCAGCCTGAGATTAGTGTTTGCAGCTTCAAGCTTTTTGAAATCAGCAGCGCTGCCGCTTCTTTCCGCAGCCCATGCTGCAAGCGTGAACTCTTTTTCAAGCTTCATTAAAGCGTTTTCATGCCCAGAGATAAATGCCTGCAGTTCACTCTCTTTTTGGGTCATTAGGCTCATTATTATCTGGAAAAGGGTGTGCTTATTTAAACTTTATTATGGAAGGTGCAGCCTTCCATTCTGTGACTTTCCGGAAATTCTGTAAATCCTGCACTTTTCCCACCGCATATTTTATAAGCAACAACCTTATCTGAATTCCTATGCAAAACCTCTTTCCCTACGATTCTGTAAGGCCTGTGCAATCTTCCTTCATGGAGCAGGTTGAAAATGCGCTGAACAACAAAAAGCACCTTCTTGCACACTGTCCCACAGGTGTTGGGAAAACAGCCGCAGCCCTGACGCCTGCAATAGAATTCGCGTTAAAAAACAAATTAACAGTATTCTTTCTAACGTCAAGGCACACGCAGCACATGATTGCTGTTGAAACTGTTGCAAAAATAAAAGACAAGGCAAAGATTGACCTGGTTTGCATGGATGTAATCGGGAAAAAGCACATGTGCGGCCAGAACGGGGTTGATGTGCTCA
This sequence comes from Nanobdellota archaeon, assembly GCA_013329215.1. Taxonomy (GTDB): domain Archaea; phylum Nanobdellota; class Nanobdellia; order SCGC-AAA011-G17; family GW2011-AR17; genus UBA9640; species UBA9640 sp9640u. The sequence goes on from DUKS01000049.1 coordinate 3,744, forward strand.
CATCATCAGAATTCTCAGAATACTGCAAGGCAATACGCGAAAAAGAGGAGTGCGAGCATTACAACAACCTCAAAGAAAAAGGAAAAGCATCATTTGACGCAGAGAAACTGGTCCTGGAGCTGAAAAAAACCCCGATGCATGCAGAGACCCTTGTAAGGAAATGCAAGACAGAGAAGCTCTGCCCGTTTGAGATTGCATGCATGATCGGGAAAGCTGCAAACGTGGTAATAGCTGATTACAACCATGTCCTGCACCCGGGGATAAGAGGCACATTGTTCAAGAAAACAGGCAAAATACTGCAGGACAGCATTGTCATATTGGATGAGGCGCACAACCTGCCTGCGAGGGCAAGAAAGCTCCTGACATTCTCTTTAAGCACATACTCAATAGAGCAGGCGGCAAAAGAGGCGAAATCGCTTGAAATGCATGACACTGCAGAGCACCTTGCAAAACTCATGCAGGTTGTTGAAAAGCTTGCATCAAAAATGCCGCCCGGAAAGCAGGAAACGCTTGCAACAAAACAGGAGCTTTTCCAGGAAATAGAGGCAATAACGAACTATGAGCTGTTCATAACATCGCTGCATGCAATAAGCGAGGAAATACTTGAGACAAAGAAGAAAAGCTTCTCAACAGGCATTGCAAACTTCCTTGAGGCATGGACAGGCCAAGACAAGGGCTTTACAAGGATTATTGCAAACGGCTTTACCAAACTCGGCAAACCGTTCACGGCAATCACATACCGCTGCCTGGACCCTTCAATTCCGTTAAGGGAACTATTGGCAAACGCAAGAAGCGTCATCGCAATGAGCGGCACTTTGACGCCAACCGAAATGTACAAGGACCTATTGGGGTTTGAAAATGCACTCTGCGCAGAATACGAAAGCCCCTTTCCGAAAGAGAACAGGCTGAACCTTATTGTCCCAAAGACTTCAACCAAATACACCGCAAGAAGCCCGTGGATGTATGAGCATATAGGCAGGAGATGCGCTGAAATAGCAAACACAATCCCGGGAAATTCTGCCATATTCTTCCCAAGCTACAGGCTGATGGATGACATTTACGTAATTTTCAGCAAGCTGTGCGAAAGAACAATATTTGTCGAGCAGCCCGGTATGGGAAAAGATGAAAAGGCAATGCTGCTGGATTCATTCAAGGCATACAAGGATTCAGGCGCTGTTTTGCTTGCTGTAAGCGCAGGCAGCTTTGGCGAAGGCATTGACCTGATGGGCGACTTTCTCAAGGGTGTGGTGATTGTCGGGCTGCCTCTCACAAGGCCGGATTTGGAGACAGAGCAGCTGATTAAATATTATGACGAGAAATACTCCAAAGGATGGGACTACGGCTATACAATGCCTGCAATCATCACGACAATGCAGAATGCAGGCAGGTGCATAAGGAGCGAGACAGACAGGGGAGTTATTGTATTCCTTGATGAAAGGTATGTCTGGCCTGCGTACTATAAGTGCTTCCCTAAAGAGTGGAGCATGAAAGTGTCATTGGATGCCAGGAAAGAAATAGAGGAATTCTTTGGCAAAGCAGCATAGCAAAGTATATAAATAACCCATGAAAATGTAGGATTTATGAGAAGGGTCAAAGTCATCATATACGGGGATGTTCAGGGAAAATATTTCAGGGCAGGAATCAAGGAGAAAGCCCTGTTTCTCGACTTAAACGGTTATGTGAAAAACAATGATGACGGCTCTGTGACAGCAATCCTCGAAGGTGATGACGCTGACATTGAGGAAATGATTGAATTCTGCAAGGAAGGCGTAAGGGGGGCTTCTGTTGATGATGTTGAAGTTATTGAGCAGGATTTCAAGGAAGAGTTTGACGACTTTGAGATAAGGTATTAAGATGAAGCTGTCTGATGCTTTTGACGCGATAAAATCTTATCCCTGCATTGCGGTTATAGGCAGCCTTGATTTTCCCAACAATTATATTGAAGAGCATGATTACTGGCAGGATTTGCATTATGCGTTCATGGCGCCAAGAAAAGCAGAGCCAAATGTCGGGAAGCTTAACAGCATTCTTGCTGTAATGGACCATGAGCTTGGCCCTGACAGAACGGTTTTTTGCAGGGCATCAGGCGAAACGCTGTATTACGGCAAGCTGTACTTCTGCGCGCAGCCGGACCCGCAAGCAGAGCATTACCAGTGGGGCATATTCACGCTTGTTCCTTCAATGGAGATTGCGCTTGAAGCAATAGACAAAGCAAATGCAGGCACTTACAAAGCCCTGCATGAAATGGATATGATAGCACTGAGAAGATTAAGGCTGGAAGCAATCGCGCTGAAAAAGAATTAAATGAGCGAATTGCAGCGGATAGTTACAATATTTTCCTTTTTAGTGGCAACATGCAGAAAGGCTTAAATACGGGCTATACCTTGCCCTGTTATCCCGAAAAGGCAGGGTTGCACAACAGGGGCAAAGAAAATGAGCAAAGGCAAAAATATTGAAGGATTGGCAGAAACAGGAAATCTTGGGCCAAATTTTGATGCAGAACTTGGGTTTGCAAGCCTAGTCCACAGGTGTGTATCCCGCAAACATGTGCTTGGGAAAAAAGATGTACCACGCTTAATCAAAGCAGTAGAAATTTTTGAGGCAAAAGGATTGGCTTTTAGCCTTCCTGCTGCTGAAGTTGCTGCATATGCAGCAGATATTACAAGAGACCCCGCGTTATATGAGAAGGCAATTGCAAACTTTGAACGTATGCCCGGCGGAGAAAGCATGAATGCAGGCCTTATAGCCCGCTTAAGAAAGAAACAAGCCAGAGCAAAAGAAAAGCTTAAACCAAAGCGGGAATTGTCAGGAAAATCCCTCGCAGAAATAATCCTCTGTTCACTAGAACAAAAGGCAGATATGGTCGGGGTTTTGTTCCGGGAAGAGGCTTATGAAAGGGAGGTATTCTGCTTTCCGCTTGCAAGGAACGCTTCGGCAGCAATAGCATATGCGCTTATCGGGAACACTGAAAGGGCAACCAACATATTGCAGGGCATAGAAGAACACATAGGAAAAGATGGCAGGCTTTATTATAACCACTCCGAGAGCAATGCATTGCTTACAGACAATAGCGCCCTAGTTGCTGCATTATATTCAACACTCGGGAACCAAGGCGAAGCACTTGCTATATTGAAAGAAATAGATAAATGGATAGGCAAGAGGGAAGCACTTTACCGTGACGGCACAAATACGGGTGTATGCCAGATATTATCTTCTGAGTCTATAACAACACGCGCGAATGCGGCAATGTCAATGGCATTGGCATTAGCTGGAGAAAGGCAGAGAGCGGCAGAATTGCTCGAGAGAATAGAGCTTAAAATAGGTAAACAACGGGGACTCTATAGGTATTGCGTTGAAAATAATCTCAATAAAAATAAATTCAATTCTGGTGGAGTAGAATCTACAAGCATGGTTGCAGCAGCATATGCAGCAATAGGAAATAGCGATATGGCTATAAGCATAGCTGAAGCGTTACGCCTTAAGCGGCATAGGAATCATTTTATTGCGATAACTTATGCACTGCTCAACAAAGAGGGAAGAAAATGGCAAGATTACTAACAAAAATCATGCAGAAGGTAAAATAAAATGATAGCCGACCCATGCAAATCAAGGATAGTGAAAGGGAATGGAGAACTCTTAGAAGCATATTTCCGTAATGGATTCCACCTTGAAGAGGGTCTTGCAGCATTAAAAGAAGAAAGGCTTGAAGTAGCAAGCGCAATGGAGATTGCAGAGGCAAGAGCAGCAATTAAAGATCTCCCCCCTGTCATCAGAGAGATTTGGTCTTCATTATCTCGCCGTGTCGTTTCCCGAATACGCGAGCCCAGCAGCCCTATTCTCACAAAGCGGCTCCTGCTGGCTGAGAACTTCAATTATATGCCAAACGGAGATATACTTGTTGCATCCCGCAGATATAACCCAATTCTGAAATTCCCGGAAAAAGCAGCCTCGGTGCATGAGCACGGAGAAGAATTTTACCTTGATGGAGATACTGTTAATGAGCTTATGGCCCATGCTGAGACAGATGTTGAAAAAGCAATAAAAAGTGGAGTCCTGCTAATACCGGGCTGGAAAGGAGAGCTAACGGAATCATATTTCATGGAGCTACCTACCATGTATCTTGGAGGATATCCGCTTGCACAGTTTCTATTCGGGGATTTTGCAAGGCCATACGGCTGCTTCCTTAATAGTTTGGGGGAGAGTAGGATACCTGTTACTGCAGTACACTCAAATTATGCAAAGGGGCAGGAAAAACCTTTTGCAAGGCCATTGGTGATGGGGCATATTGATTACCCGGAGCTTGACGGTGATAATGAAGATGTCTACAATGGATATTATTCTATCCACTATGGCAATATTTGCGGGATACGTCGCATACATGCTGGAGGTGCTACAAATGATAAAACACCAGACAATTGAGCTTCCAACCGATAATGGTGAAAGATTGGATGTCCATATATACAACTGCCAATTGGATAAGGGAGTTAACATTCTCAAAGCAGAAGGGCTGGAAGAAATAACAGCGAGAGACCTCGCCGATATAAGGCTTACCGCTGGCCCAGACCACTATATTACTAAAAGGGGCGCATTTGTTGCCGAAACGATAATTTATCTTCATAATGGCAATATTCTTTTAACCGACCGCAATAGAAGCCCTATTTTAAAGGATGCAACAAAAGCAGTGGAGCTGCACAGGAAACATGAAGAATTTTACCTTGATGAAAAGATTGTTAATGAACTCTGTGAATGTGCCGAAGTAGATACTGAGAAAGCAATTAAGTCTGGTGTAATTCTCATTCCTAAAAAGGAAATCCAGAAGGAAATTCCTGTTCTCAGGCTTGATAAGAAACCGCTTACACGCTTCTTATTTAGGGATTTAGCAGGGCAATATGGCCATCTTCTTAAAGAAGGCGGCGTTGACAGCCTCCCATTGCATGCTCTTGATGCTATGTACTCAACAACAGTAAAAGCCCCTTTTGCCCGTGCCCTTTATGTTCACTTATTCTGGGAATGGTTCTACCTAGGCTCTAATGATCCCATGGACTTTAAGTCAAGCATCTGTGCTGATAAGTGGATTGAACCAAACTATTGGGGAGTCTGGGGGCTAAAGAGAATGCCAACTGCAAAAAGAAAATTATAGCCCTCTATCTCACATGCCTTACAATCCAGCACTCAAACAGAATACACAATCTTCTTTATTGCATACTCTATTCCTAAATTCCCGAATATCCGCTCAATATCTTTTCTTTTCTCCCGGCTCACCAAGATGCGCCCATTCCCTAAACTGATTATTTCTTTGTCGTCTATCAGGCCGGGATATGATTTTACAATCTTTTTGCCTTTGTAATAATACCAGCTCTTCCTGCCGTGCAGTATTTGCGAAAGCTTAACCTGCATGAGCCTTAGTCCAACATGGAACTCAAACAAGTAAAATGCCCTCAGCCCCAATGAATCAGCCCCTAATAGAAATATTCCCCGGGAATAAAGAAGTCTGCCTTCCTCCAGCATCTTCCTGAGCAATGACTTATCCTCATTGGCAGCATAAATCCCCTGATATTCCGGGTGCAGCCTTACTTTATATTCTGCATTTATTCTTGATGCAATCTTTTCCACTTTGTCTTTGAGCAAAATAGGCACTTTTCTCCTGTGCGACAGGACAAGAAGATCTATGTCAGAATGCCTTTTGCTATAATCTCCCCTGGCAAGGCTGCCATAAAGAAAAACAGCAGAAATATCCTTAAGCGGCGGCATTTCGTTTACAAACGAATCTACAGCCTTATTTTCCTCATTCATCTTATTTCCTCCGAAGCAAGAAGCGCAAACCTGCGCAGCGTTTCATACTTTTTTCCGTTTTGCGCGCGGTAAGCAACCGCATTCCTTAAATTCCTGTCAACAAGGTCAAAAAGCTCGCGAACCTCTTTTGAGAACATTCTGGCATTTTCAATAACAAGCCTTGCCCTGTTTTCATGGCTGTAAGAGTGCAACTCACTTTCAGCAAGCTTTGCCTCTAAGAGGCTTATGCCTGCATAAAAGTAGTTCTGCGCTGCAACTGTCCTGAATGCAACCTTAGCATCATTGTCCTTTTCCTGCTTAAACTTGCCGTGCATTTCTTCAGCAATGCCGAGGTGCGCCTTTGCGATTAAGATATGTATTTTCTTGTCCATTTTCTTCTGTTTAACAATATAAACAGAACGGGTATATAAGCTTTCCTGTTTAAGGTGTTAAACAGAAAAAAAACCGGCGCGCCGGCTGCCAGCTCAGCGACTACCTCACATGCCTTACAATCCAGCACTCTTTAAGGGATTTTATTTCTGCAAACCGCGACACAAGCTCTTTCACGCTTTCCGCCCTGTATTTTGCGTCAAGCTTTTCAGCCTTCAGCCTTCCGAACTCGGGCTTTTCGTATGAAGCGTATTCCTTAAGCTCTGAAAACGCCTTTAGCCTTTCGGACACAAAATACTGCTCCCCGTCTTTCTCAAGATAGCCCTTTTTGACAAGCACTGTGATTAAATCATACAAGTCAGAGAACTGCACGCCTGATTTTGCAAACAGTTCTGCAGGCTTGAATTTTCCCAATGAGATTGCAGTCTGGAAAACCCGGTTTTGCTGCGGCGACAGGTCTTCAAGCGAAAGGCTGAGCAAGGAATGCCCGTCACCTGTGTCAATGTTTATTACTGCTTTTCCCGTTGACATGTCAACAAGCAGGTTGAACTCTTCTTTCTCCTGTTTGCAGAGCATCATGACAGCAGGGGAAAGCACAGTCCTTACCTTGATCCCTTCCATAAGCTGTATGTCCCTCGCCGTAATCTTCGGCTGGATCAATAAAAGCATATCGCCCATTGCGTCTTCTGACTTAACAGAAGATTCAGGCATTGAAAGGATGTTAACGGCCTCGCCGCCGTGCTTTGTCCTTCTTGGCCTTATGTTGACAAACAAAGGAAGGTCAATTATGCCTGTAACCAATGCGGTGCCTACAGGGATGGATTTTATCTCCTTCTCTGTTTCTGCTGTGATGCCTTCTATCGAGCTTGACAGGGCCTTGATGTCATGCGGGTTTGAAACCTTCATTATGATCTGGGTGGAGACTTGGGAAATCACAGACTTATCAACCCTGCTCGGCCTCTGCGAAACAACGCAAAGCCCCATCCCGAACTTCCTTCCCTCTGCAGTGACCTGCCTGATGATAGGGCTGCTTTTCGCTTCCCCGAAACTCCTTTCAGGGCAGTAGTTCTGCGCCTCTTCAAGCACAAGGAAGAACGGCGGAATGTTCCCTTTTTTCCTCTCTGCAAAAAGGTCGTTTGCAATCTTGTATACAATCACTTCCTGCACTTCAGGAGGTACTCCCCTTAAGTTGATTACAGAACAGCGGTCCTGCTGCACTAATTCAGAAGGCAGGGTGGGATTTTCTGAAAGCAGGTTCAGCTTTTTGATGTATTCAAGCATGTTTATCAAAGTCCATTTTGAGCTGCTTTCTTCAGAAGCTTCAAGCTCAAACACAACCTCATGGAAATCAGCGTTTCCGCCCAAGTTTTTCAGCGCAGAATACAAAACCCCCAACTGCGAGCTTGAAAGCTTTGCAGGCATCATCTGGATAAGCTCGCTTGGAGTCAGGTTCTTGCTGTTCAGCTTTAAAGGCTTGGCGTTAGGGTTTGCCTCAATGTCAGGCGAAAACTCGCATACCTGCCTTGCATAGCCCTTGGGCTTTATGCCAAAGCGGTCAAGCTTCTGCGCTTCAGTTGAAGGGTGCGCAAGCGCATTGTACTCGCCGTGCGGGTCTATTATGACCATAGGCACCTTGTTGTCAAGCAGCTCTTCAAGAATAACAGCGACTGAATAGCTTTTCCCGGAGCCGGACTTGCCTGTGACAAATATGTGCTTTGTGATAAGCTTGTTCAGCCCGAGATAAACCCTGAGATTCTCCCTGCCGTCCAAGACTCCAAGGTAGGCTGCATCCTTTATCGAGTCAAGCCCGAGTATTTCCTTTACAAAATCATCGTCAGCCCTGCTTACTTCTGTTGACGGCTCAAACGGAAACCTGAGGCCCTTCAGCACGCCCTGCTGGTCCCTGCAGCCTATAACATTGCATTCAGCTATGACTCCACTGCTTGTCTGCTGTATCTCCATTATCTGGCAGAGCACATTGCCTGACTCCTTGTGCGGCACCTTAAGGTAGTCAAATTTCCTTGCCTCGCCCTCAACCAGGAATGAGAATGCGCTTGTTGAGATTTTTCCCGTAATCCTTCCCAGAGCCATGCTGGTGTTAATGGAAAGTTTGTTTATAAGAATTGTTGTAGTGTAGAATAGGGATATGGAAGGCGGGCCTCCGGCAGAAGTTTCGCTTTATTTCTGTTTTGCAAGGAATTCGCGCATCGCTGTTACAATACCCTCGCCGCGCTCGCGCCTAGGAAATAGATGTATATGCAGATGGGGGATTGTCTGCCCAGCTGCCTCGCCTATGTTCATGCCAAGATTATACCCTGACGGCCTGACTTTCAAATGAGGGTGCTTTAACACCTGCCCGGCAAGAAAACCTGCATCTTTTGCAGGAGGATTAGCCTTTAATGATTCGTAAAACGCAGCCATTGCGCCAACATCAGTGTCATATGTTCTCTGTATTGCCTCGAATGTACATGCAAATGCACTAACCCACTCTTCTAATGCGTTTCCGCCCATTTCTCCCATATCTGCAATATGGTCTTTTGTGATAATTATGGCATGCCCCGGCACTGCAGGAGTAACGCTTAGAATCGAATAGGCGGTATCATTCTCAAAAATAACCTTGCCGGTGTTCTTCCAAGGTTCATACAGTTTGCAAAATATATCCTCGCCTTTCATGCATCTTTTGAGGCGGCTGCCATATTTAAGCCTTTCTATTTTGTATCTACTTTATAATAGCGAAAAGCTTATAAAGGATAAAACCGCCAAAATAGCATGATTTCGGGAGTAAAATGAACATATTAATACAGCTAACAGAATCATGCAACCTGCAGTGCAGGCACTGCCATGGCAGCTACGGGCCGGGCGGAAAAAGCATGGAATTTGAAACAGCTGAGGCAGTCGTCGGGAACATTTCATCTAAGACAAAACAGGTTATATTAAGCGGGGGAGAGCCATTGTATAAGCCTGATATTTTCTGGCATACAATGGATTATATTGCAGCAAACAGGCATAGGTTTCCGGATGCTGTTGTTTCAGTGCAGACAAGCGGGTTCTGGGCAAGGAATGGGGAATCAGCATATCGCATACTGAAAAGGCTTTGCGACAAGGGGGTTGACAGGCTTATCCTCACAGGGCTTGACAATTACCATGCAGAGCAGGGGCTTGACTTAAGATCGCTGGATGAATCCGAAAGCCCGTTTGCATATGCAATGGAAAGGCTGGGCTCTCCAATCGCTGTTGTCAGGGAAATACCCGGCCAGGGCATAATGCCTTTCGGCAGGGCGAAAGAATTGCCTGATGGGGAATTGGCTAAAAAGTCCCGCTGTGAGCTGCCGTGGGGCTTTGAAAACAACCTCACTGTGGATATTAATGGGCAGCTCTATCCCTGCTGCTGGAAAGTTACTCCTTCAATGGGCTCTGCAAAAGGCAAAAGCATAGAAAAGCTCGTGAGAAAAGCAATGAGTGATAAAATATTTCACGCACTTGAACGGGGCGGGCCAATGATGGCCGCAATCAAGCTTGGCGCTTACAGGGAAGAGGCTAAGCCGCGCTATAGGCACGAATGCAGAATGTGCGAGGAGATATTCCGGGGGATGAGATGAACGCATTTGAGCAAATAAGGGAAAACGCCGAGATGCCGGCTCTTGTCAGGGCTGTGATTGCAGGCGAACATGCTTCGCCCAAGGCGCTTGCTATTGAGGACTATACAGAGTTCAAAAAGATGTACTTGAATAACCATTATGAGACCATCAGGCAGATGAACTTGTTTATTGGAGGCATGAAAGATTTTGAGACAATGCAAGGGCACATCAGTGCCGCGCTTGGCCTTGAATGCCTTGTTGAGGAAGAAGACCTCGCAGAAAACACAGCAAGTAACAGCGAGATAAAAAGCGGGATTCCCGGTTTTGTAAGCCAGGGTTACACAGCGCTATGGAACGACCCGCAGGAGACAGGAAGGGCAGGAGAAAAAGTATTTGTTGACAAAAGAAGCATAAGCCGCACGCTGTGGATAGCAAAGGCTTTGGCAATACAGAATAATAATGATGACAGAAAAGCGCTGGAAGCCATTGCAGGGTTTATGCGCGGTTTGCTGAAGTATGACAAGGAGTTTGCAGCCAAAGTAGCCAAAGAAAACCATGACAAAATAGTGCCGATAGGCTTATATGACACCGCGGGAAAAGCAGTATGCAGGCAACAGGCTCTTTTCTGCCAGCTTGGATTGCAGGAAGCCGGGATTCCAGTGAGAATGGCCCTTGGAACATGCATACCAAAAGCCGAGCCGCATATGTGGGATATTGCTGCAGTCACGGGCAAAATTGCGCTTGTTGATATTGCCAGTGAAAAGCGGCATGTCATATACGGCGCAAGCCTCGATGAATGCAATGAGCAGGCAAAGCAGGATGGAAAGGAATATATTTATATCCCGCGCAGCCAGCACTTCTTCAGGTACAGCGCAGGGGGGTTGAGGTAAATATGTTTTACACTATCCTTTTGCAATTAACACGAGACTGCAACCTGCAGTGCAGGCACTGTTATGACAGCTGCGGCCCCCATAGGGAAACAATGAGCAGCGCCTCACTGGAAGCTGTTCTTGATAATCTTCCGTTCCTCACAGACGGCATTGTTCTTTCAGGCGGGGAAGTTTTTACTAAAAAAGCAATATTAAGGCACGCCCTGTCGCTTATACGCGGCCAGAAATGGCGCAGGTTTCCTTTGGCATCTGTTGATGTGCAGACAAACGGGTTCTGGGCAAGGGATGCTGATTCCGCTTATCAGGCCATGAAAGAGATGCTCGAACTCGGCGTTGAGGATATAGTAATTGGCAGCATTGACGGGTTCCATGGGGAGCAGGGTTTGGATATAGAAAAGCTAAGAATGCGGAAAGGCACACCTTTTGACCAGGCTGTGCAAAGGCTTGCTGCAGAAACAGGCAGTGCCTGCGAATACCGCCAGCATAATCCTGCCAGATTGGAAACAATTCTGGTCAGAAAAGCCTGGCCGATTGACCGTACAGTAATCAGCTTTCTGCATGTTTCCAACGATGGGCCTGTAACGCCGTTTGGAAGGGCAAGGGATTTGCCAGAGGAATGCCTGGAGAAAGACTCTGAATGCAGGCTGCTTGGGAACAAGTATAATACAGAAATAACAATAGCTCCGAACGGGCTTGCGTATCCCTGCTGCTGGAAAGTTACTCCTGCGTTAGGCTCTGCTGTTGAAACGCCTGTCCCCAGGCTTATTGAAAATGCAGGGAAGCGCCGTGTTCTTGCACACCTGCTTAACGACGGCCCAAGAGGCGCTGCAAAAGCAATGGGTATTTACAGGAAAGATGATGAATTTATTTACAGGATAAATCCCTGCGTGAAGTGTGAGGAGATTTTCCGGGGGATAAGATGACTGCATTTGACGTAGTTGAAAAACATCCGCGAATGGCTTATTTAATACAAAGCGCTGTTCCTGGGGCTGCGGATTTGAGTGAAGGCACGTTTGAAGAGTTCATTGGGCTATACAAGGAAAACCCGATTGAGGCAATACGCGGGATGAACAGTGCCATTGCTTTGGTCGAAGATGGCAACAGGGAGAGGCTACTCTGTGAAGACTGCGTGAGCCTTGAGATTCTTACAGAACGTGGGATTGTTGCAGGAATGCGCGGAATGTACGGCGGAGAAAGCATTGTGCAGCGCGGCATTCCGTGCTTTGGCTACACAGGCTTCTTTGTTTATGACGGCTTAATAGACCTAGGCACGTTCCGTGATGAGCATAACAGGCCAAGGGAGAAAATCCTTGTTGACAAAAGAAAGCTCAGGAAGCAATTGGTTCAGGCAAAGCTCAATTCAATTAATTTCCCCGGGTACAGAGAAGGGATTGCTGCGCAGATGGTTATACAGCAGATGTGCTATGACAAGGATGCGGTAGATGAATTCTCAAAAAGCAGAAGCAACGGACTTATAGGGCTGGACGAGTTTGTGAAAAAGAAGTTTGGGATATGCAGGCACTTTGCATTGATGTACCAGCTCTTTGCGCAGGAAGCGGGCATTGAGTCAAGCATAGTCCGGGGCGAGTTTGGCTCAGGCAATATCGCGCCATGGCATGCATGGAACACAGCAAGAAAAGGCAGGATGCATGTGCTTATTGACACGACAGGGTCTATAATTGAGAGAAGAGAGGAGGATACCAAGCGAGAACGAATACTGCAGATTGAAGCTGAAACAGAAAGCAAATGCCGCAAAATTGCAAAAGAGCACGGAAAGATTTACACTCCGCACAGCGACAATGAATGCTTCTACCAGTACAGGAGGCTGGAGATATGAGGCTGGCACTGATTAGAGTTGAAACATCTTTTAGCCGGGGATTTCATGGCAACCCGCTTGAAGAACTGTTGAGGGCGGCGGATGAAACAAAGCCAGACATTCTCGTTGGGCCGGAGTTCCTATTTTATAATCCATGGCGGGGCCATAAAGACAGCACGCCTTACTCAGAGTATAAAAAGCGAAAGCTCTGCAAAGAGCTCGCAGCAAAAACAGGCGGAATGCTCCTTATACCCGGCACATTCATCTGGAAAAGAGGCCTCTTTGTATTTAATTCAGCGCCGGTCATATTTGACGGCAAAGTGCAGCATGAATATTTTAAGCATGAAGATGGTGGAAGCGGCGTAATCGCGGAAAACCATTCTTTGCATTATGCGCCGGGAGCAGAAGAAGGCCTTGTTTTTCAATGGAAAGGGCTTAGCATAGGACTCGAGATATGCGCGGACCACCATTTTGGCATATTAGGGTCAAGAGGTGTAAAAACAGGCCTGCACTTAATAGCCTCATGCGGGGGCCGCATAAAGGAAATAAACAGCACTGCAAGAGAAGGAGGATATGCTGCAATCTGCAATGGAATAAGGATAGGGGCAAATATGGCGAAAAGGAAAATAACAGGCAGGCTGTATGAATGGCCTGGTGAGCATATTAAAAATGCAGACGTATACGAACTAGAATTATAAAAAAAAGAAAATAAAAAATAAGGTTTTAGTTTACCCCAAAGTTTTCTTTCAGGAAGACCATCATCATTTCATTGCCTGCAGTGTTGTAAACCCTGTAAGCGTCTGACAATGATTCCTTCTTCAGGTACAGGTCGCCGAGCTTGTTGAGCTTCTCTTTCTCGTCTGCGGCCGCATATGCCTTCTCCGCGAACGGAAGCGCCTCAACTCTCTCTGTCTTTACGCACCTGTCCCCGACTTCAATGAGCTTCATCCTGTTAGCCAGAAGCTGGAAAACCTCAATGGCAGAGTCATATTTTTCCCTCTTTATGCACTCTTCGCCGACTTTCAAAAGCATATCCTTGTCATTCAGCAGCTTGTAAGCCCTGATTGCATCAATCATCTGGCCGTCGCGGAGGCATGTTTCGCCTGTCCTTCTCAGCCTGTCCTTGTTCTCTGCCATGTGATAGCAGTCGATTGCATCAGAATACATTCCTTTTGAAGCAAAGTCATCACCGATTTCAACAAGCTTCTGCTTGTTTCCGGTCTGAACAAACGTCTTTATTGCGTCTTCTATCTTGCCTTTCTTTATGAGCTCTTCCCCGACTGCGTTCAGCACATTCACTTTCATTTCATCGCTGAACATGGAAAGATTCACGCTTTCAACGCCTTTTTTCAGAATAATAGGCACCATCTTTTCGTAGGTTTCAGTACCTTTTGCGTTGTATTTTTCAACCAAACCTGGCACGGCTTTTTTTATGTGTTCCATCTTGAATCACCCTCTCGTTTTTCACCTAATTTTACAAATATAATTCTGTTAGATGAGATGAACTGCTTATTTATATAGTTATTGCTTTTTAGCCAAAAATCCATGATTTTTGGATATCCGAAAATGTCTCCATTTTCGAATATGTCACACAAAAGGGCGGGCTTGATGTTATCACTGCATCTTAGTGCCTCAGCTTACGTGCACTTCCACAATGTCTTCATCAGCAACCTTGTGCTCAAGCTTAAGCACTTTCTGCCCGCCGAATTTCACTGATTTCCCCCAAATCCTGGCGAACCTGAACCGCTTTACAAACTCCCTGTGGAGCTTTTCGCATACCTCTTTTATTGTCGCGCCCTTCCTTAAAACCATGGGCTCATTCATGTCCGCTTCCTTGCCTGCTTCCTTGCAGTAAACCCGGACAAAGCCCAAACGGGTGAATATCAGCTCTTTCATCTCATCAACGCACGCATCGTGCTCTGCAGAAATAAATATGTCCGGATGTATCATATCATTTATCCTTTCTTTTGCAGCAGCGTCCAGCAAATCAGATTTGTTCACTGCTATTATTCCGGGCACGTATTTCCTGTTGCCTTCAACAGCATCAATCAGCTCCTCGGGGGACAAATCATCCCTTATTATCACGTCTGCATTGCTTATTTTCAGCTCTCTCAAAAGCGCAACAGCCATATCCTTTGTCATGTTTGTAAAAGTGCCGGTTAGATTTATACCGCCTGACGGTTTTTTCGCAATCTTAACTTCGGGCTTTCTCAGGTTCATCCTGATTCTTGCATTATACAGCTCTTTTTTCATCACATTAACCTGCTCAGGGTGCAATGCGTCAACAAGAACTATTATCAGGTCAGCTGATGACGCGGCCGCAATAACTTCCCTTCCCCTTCCTTTGCCTTCTGAAGCCCCTTCTATCAGGCCGGGAACGTCAAGAATCTGTATGCTTGTCTTCTTGTACTGCAAAACCCCGGGGATTACATCCAGTGTTGTAAACGCATATGCCGCAACAGCTGACTTTGCCCCTGTAAGCCTGTTAAGCAGCGTGCTTTTCCCTGCAGACGGAAAGCCAACCAGCACTGCAGTCGCATCGCCTGTCTTCCTTACTGCAAAGCTGTCAAACGCAAGCTTTGTGCTTGCCTTCTTGTGCTTCTCTTCCCTGAGGTTGGCAATCTTTGCTTTCAGCAGCCCAACAGCCCTCTGCGTGCGCTTGTTGTATTTTGTTGTTTTCAGCTCGTTTTCAAGCTCTGCTATCCTTTCATTGAGTTTTGCGTCATTTATTCCCATATTGTACCCCATTACAAAACTATTTATATTTAAAAGCTTTCTGCGGGTATATGGCCAAAAAGCACCAGAAACTCAAAAATCCGGAAGCGTGCAGGGCATGCGCAGCATGCTGCAGGCAGTTTCCCTTTTATGACCACAATGCAGACGGGTTTGTGGACAGGATTAAGCTGCTTAAGACAGACAGGATTATTGTTGAAGAGTCTGATTTTGTGACAAATGAAGGGAGGCGGCTTTACAGGATTGTTCTTGACATCCCGTGCTCTGCGCTTGAGTTTAAGAACGGAAAGTATTCATGCAAATTGTACGGGACAAAGAAAAGGCCAAGAATGTGCAGTGAATACCCGTATGAGATTACAGACTGGGAAAGGAAGCATTGCAAGGGGTTAAATTCTGCGAAGCCCCATAAATAAGGTCTTACTGCGGCACGCCAAAGACTGAATCTATTGTGCTTGTGTCAGCGCCAAGCTCCAGCAATTGGCTTCTAATGTTTTTGTACCTTAAGGAGGGGCATGGATGAGTGTCTGGGTTATAAGCAGTTTCATTATCTCTGCATTCCCCATTGCTCCCAAGGCCATTTACTTCCCAAAACTTAAACAAAAGCAAAGGCGCAGCCTCGACAATCCAAGGCATTGTAGAAACAAATGAAGCCCCCATCTCATCAGCGCTTAGTTCTATATCGTAGGTGTTTATATCTATCCCGCAAACTAATTTTGCCCCATCCAAATGCAGCAGATGCGCTGTTTCATGCCCTATAACAAATGCAAGTATTCCTGCGCGAACTTCAGATTGCAGTTTCCTGTCATAATCGTCGGGAGGCATTTGCAGGGGTTTTGGCAGAGCTATACCCAGTGCAAGCATAGGCTGTGGGATCTTAAGATTTCGGCCCACCTTCTTAAAATAGGCAATAATGTCAAAATCTGCATGGCTTGCCTTATATGCAAAAGCAGCAGATATTGCATCGACCTCTTCAAAAAACCTTGCATCTGTAAGCATTGCGCCATTAAAGAAGCTATAAAAGCCAGGAGCAGGCTCTATTACGCCGCCATCCAAAACAAGAACAGAAAGCGTCATATCCCCGCCTATAGTTGGCTGCGCATAATCAAGAACAGCCTGCAAGTCCTGCAGTACGCCTTCATTAACATTGCAATGCGCAGAAAGAGGCTCATTGTATCTAAACTCGCAGAAACTTGCACCTGCACCCAACCGCTCCTGCACCAGCTCATCCTCATTCATAATATATTCAATAGCATCACGTTTCATAGTATGTTCTATACAGGCTTTATTGATTTCAGACCGGTCCTTGAGGGACCTGCATCCATCCCCTGATAATACAAGAGCCGCTCCTGATACCAATGCATACAAGCTTGTTTTGTTCATTTCCAAATACCTGCTGTTGTTCTGCAACAACCGGGTGTATATAAGCCTTTTGACAGCAAACATTAAAAACAAAGCAGCCTTATTTATTTTCATGAAAGAAGCGCTTTACTGGAAAAAGCTGGCTGATAATACAGTCCAGTGTGTGCTGTGCCCGCATTTCTGCGTTATTGAAGACGGGAAACGAGGCAAGTGCAGGGTAAGGGAAAACAGGAAAGGCATTCTGTATTCGCTTGTTTACGGAAAGCCGAACTCTGTTGCAATAGACCCTGTTGAGAAAAAGCCGCAAAACCATTTTTATCCCGGCACACTGGCTTTTTCAATAGGCACTGCCGGCTGCAACCTGAAATGCCATTTCTGCCAGAACTATGAGCTGTCGCAGTCAAACCCCGAGGACATGCCTTCATATGAAATGCCCCCTGAAAAAGTTGTGGAAGAAGCAATTGAAAACAGCTGCAGGTCAATAGCATACACTTATTCAGAGCCGACAATATTTTTGGAGTATGTTTTGGATACCGCAAAAATAGCAAGAAAGAAGGGCGTTAAAAACATATTTGTTACAAACGGATTTATCAATCCCGAGCCCTTGAAAGAGCTTTGCAGATACATTGATGCAGCTCATGTTGACCTTAAAGGATTTACAGAAGAAGTTTATTCAAAAACATGCGGCGCAAGGCTCGCGCCTGTGCTTGAAACACTGAAAATCCTGAAAAAAGAAAAAGTATGGTTTGAAGTGATAAACCTCATAGTGCCGGGCATGAATGACAGCATGAAACAGGTTAAAGAAATGTGCGGGTGGCTGAAAAAGAATATAGGAAGCGATTGCGTACTGCACTTCAGCAGGTTCTTTCCGTGCTATTTAATGAGCAATCTGCCTGCCACCCCTGTTGAGACGCTGGACAAGGCCAGGGAGACTGCATTGAAGGCAGGCCTGCATTATGTGTACGTTGGCAATGTCGGCGAGGAGGAAAATACATCATGCCACAAGTGCAAAAAGCTCCTGATAAGGAGGCGCAGCTACAATATACTTGAAAACCACATAAAGCAGGGGAAGTGCCCGTACTGCAAGGCAAGGATTCCCGGAAGGTTCTGATTATCTCATTCTGAGCAAAAGATAGATTGCAGAAGCCCCAAACCCGACGACTGAAATAGGGCCCAGCAATAAAAACAAGAGCGGCGCAAAGAACAGCACTGCATTAAATAGAAGCCGTTTCCAAATCTTCTTTTTTGTGTTTTCAAGGCTTGCAAAAGGCAGGCCGCAAAGGAGCAGGCAGGATGCCAAAGCAATCAATGCATTTACCGAAAGCACAGCCATTCCCGAGCACAAGACAAGCCCGAGAAAAAGGTAGTCGTAGTTAAAGCGCGTTTTGGCCATCGCGCTGAATATGTTCAATGCGACTGCAATAACAATGCCCGCAGTTACAGCTATAACTCCGATATAGGGCTGTGAATTCCTGAAAAGGAAGAACAATGAAAGCAAGGCAATGGCAAAAAACAGCGCTTTACTGAAAAGCAGTATGTATCTTGCACCCGGCTTAAGCTCTTCCTTCGCAATCCACGCAAGAAACATGCCCGCAGGAAGCCCGAGAAAGACCGCTATCGGCAGCAGGAAAAGGAATTGCATATATATCATAAGCGCAAAAAGTTTTTAAATGTATCCAGAGGCTTAATTCATATGCCAATCACAAATCCGTATGAAATATTCAGCATTTTTGTTTTGATAGCTGCTGTTGCATACATATTTTCGGGGATTTTGCCGCGGAAAGACCCGTTCCGCACAAAGCCCACATGGGAAGACATTAAGTTTGCGGCAATGGTTGCAGCCCCTGCTGTCCTTGTGCATGAAATGTTCCACAAGTTCACTGCAATGGCATTCGGCCTGCCTGCATTCTTCCAGGTATCGTGGTTCGGGATAGGCCTTGCCGTGTTTTTGAAGCTAATCAGCGCGCCATTCCTGATTATAGCGCCAGGCTTTGTCTCAATGCCCGCCACTCTTCCGCTGCCCAGCGTGCTGATTGCATTTGCAGGCCCGTTTGCAAACCTTGTGATGTGGCTCGGCTCTGCGCTGCTGCTGAAGAAGATGAGGGTTATAAGAAGAAAGACAGTCATGTTACTCTTGCTTTCAAGGCAGATAAACAAGTATTTGTTTATCTTCAATATGATACCGATACCAGGCTTTGACGGGTTCCATGTTGTAAGCGGATTATGGCACCTGATAGCTTAATAGAATTCACTTTCTGCCAAAGAGCTTTTTCAGGAATCCTTTTCTCTTTACAGGCTTTGCAGCGGCTTTCTTAACTGTCTTCTTTGCAGGCGCCTTCTTAACAATAATTTTTTTCTTTGCGGGCTTTGGCGCGGCTTTCTTCACAGCCTTTTTAACAGCTTTCTTCACAACCGCCGTCTTTACTGCTTTCACAGCAGCCTTCTTTATCGGCTTTTTCTTGACAACCCTCTGCTTCCTCGCTTGGATCTTTGCAAGCTCTTTTGCCCTTTCTTCCTCTTCAATCCTGACTTCTGCCGACAGCTCCTCTATCCTTCTTTTGATGTTTTCAACTGTCCTCTTGTTATCCTGCTCAACCAGCAATTGCCCGCACTCAGGGCAGTGGAAATCAGCCTCCATGGCATCTTCCATCGTGACTCTTATGCATTTTGTAGGGCAGACAAAGAATTTCCCGAACTCTTCTTTTGCAAGCTTTTCCTGGAACTCCGCAAGCTGCTTCCTTTTCTGCTGGAACAGAGATTCCTGCAGGTTTCTCATTGCAAGCGTCCAGTAATATATGTACCATCCTTTCTTCTTGTCCTTCTTTCTTGTAAAAGTGACGAGATTCGCCTTGTGCAGGCGGTAAAGCATGTTCCTCACCTGGTTTACAGTTATGTTAAGCCTGTCTGCAATCGCAAACTCAGAAACATTTTCCTTGCCTTTAAGCAATGCAACAAGCGGAAGCACGTCCTCACCCGCAAGGTTCACTATGATGTCATCAATTTCCCTGTTTGTGAGCTTCTGCTCCTTTGCTTTTGACTTGGAAGGCTTTGGCATCTTGTGCTTTATAACAGCCTTTGCTTTTGGCTTAGCCTTCAGAACCGGTTTTGCCTTATTGGCAATTTTTACCTTTTTTACCTTCTTAGCCATGTTGCAGATAGTATAATTGTCTGAAGTGATATTTAAACCTACCGACGCCGGCGGAAAGCTCCGGGCTATGTGGGCCCTGCGGGGGTTCATAGGAATTTATTTAAAAGGGCCCTGCTTCTTGGCAACAGATGACTCAAAACTGCCAGACGTTAGGCGAATTATGGAAAGTTGTTGATGATACAAACAGAACCCATTTTCCTGAGAACGACTTAAAGCCGATTCTTGGAAACGGCAAAATATTCCGCCCCAAGATTATGTTTGTTTTTATTAACCCGACACATGCAAATATAAGCTCAGGGCCAGACTGGCGCGGGCCAAGATTTCCATTCATCGGCACCAAGCAAGTCTGGAAGATTTTTCATAAAGCCGGGATGTTTGATAATGAACTAATTGAAGCAATAAACAGTTCAGAGCGATGGTCTCTGGAATTTACTGATAAAGTCCTTGATTTTCTAAAATCCAAATCATTCTATTTAACCAACATTGTGAAATGGACCGGCCATGATGCAACCCTGCCGGATTCAGAGAAAATTAAGTTATTCCTGCCGGTCCTGGAAAGAGAAATTGAGATTGTCCAGCCTAAATACATAGTAACTTTCGGGCTCATTCCCTTTGAAAACATGGCTAAGCAAAAAATAAAACTGGGCGATTATTATTCTGGAGTCATGCAAAACCAAAAGCTAAAATATTTCGAAATGCAGTATGGAAAGTTTAAAACAAAAATAATCCCCTGCTATTTTCCTGTGGGAAGGGGAAACCCTAAAAAAGCAATTGAGATTCTTAGACTAATAGGGCATCTGTGATTATTCCGGCTAAGAACCTGACAATAACAAGCATATTGTTCTTTCGTGCTGCTGGACCAGATCCTCAACTGTCCTTCTTTGGGTGCCGATGGCGGCCTGCCAGCCTAAAACCTTCTGCCTTTCCATTTCATTCCGGGCAGTAAAATAGTCAACAGCTTCTGTTATTGGAGAAAGAGGCAAAGTCCAGTCCATCAATGAAGCAAGGCCCGCGCTGTTTTCCATGAGCGCCTGAATCCCCGCTAATCTTGTCCAGTCTCCAAGCACTTTGCACACATCCCCGGACTCCATTATAGTGTATTGCCCAGTATCCTGGTAAGGCTCCAGAGGAGCAAACCAGCCCAAATCTGTTTGCGGCAGATCTGGGGCGTTCAGCCTATTTGCTTTTATGCGGAACCCATTGCCAAGCCATAAAGCTGCCGGAACATCAAGGCCCATCGGCAGCGGCGAACTGACGCTAAGTATATGCCCGCCCAACTTCCTCTGCACATAGGATTCCGCCACATAAAATGCGCCAGTATTAAAGCCCAATACTTCATAGCGCTCATTGTCATATTCCGCGATTATTGCCGACATTCCAAAACTTTCCGCATTAGGCCTGCCGTGCAAGGCAATGATTTTCCTGCCAGCATGGAATTCAGCCATAATAGGGTTGAATCATGGAATCTATATAAGCTTAATCCCGCATAACAATCATCACCCGGGATACAGCACAGGGCTTAGCAAGATTTATTAATCAAGAAACGGATTGTTAATATATGAAAAGCAGATTTAACTTAATGGAATTTACAGAAAAAGTCTGCTCGTTCGCCCCAAGGCTTGGAGAAAATGAACAGATTACAGCTCAGTTTATAATCAAGACGCTTAATGAGAACGGAGTCAAATACTATTCTCAACAATTCAAAGCCACTATTCCCATTTGGGAAAAAGCCGAACTATTTGCTGATAAACAGAGAATTGAGTGCAAAAATACAAGCATGGTTAGCGGCAAGATTCACGGCAAAGAGAATATAATCAGCTCTTTTACGCCAATAGATGAAGCCAAAACCAGGTATAATATCAATTTTAGCCCCTTTGCTGATGTCATTTGTACGGCTGATTTTTACCAACACCCTTCTGTTGCTGTAAAATCTTCTGATTTGCCGGTAATACTCAAAGCTAAAAAAGTGCACGGTGAAACAAAGGTAAGAAGATACACTTACAGTTCTCAGAATATTTTAGTGGGCAACAAAAAAAGCCCTGAGTTTTTGGTTTTCGCCCATTATGACTGTATAGGGAATGATGGAGCGGTTGATAATGCGTCGGGCGTAGCAACAGCAATGTTTGCAATAGTCAATCATCCAGAACTGTTAGAGAGTACGTTGTTCATATTCTCCGGCTGCGAGGAAATCGCCTACGATAAGTATAGCATAAACGGGATAGGTTTCAGAAAATTCGAGCAAATGTTTTCTGCTTTATTAAAGAAAGCAAAACGCATTTATGTCCTGGACGGTGTTGGCAATGGGGGCCCCAGCTTTACACAAGATTCTGCCCTCCTCAAAATCACATTTCAAGCCAGGATGTTAAGCTCTGTTTGTAAAAAAGTATTCTTAATGCAGGGCGACGCCGGCAAGATAATGGATGTATACCATTCGGACAGGGATACAATCAGCCAGCTAAGAGAAGAGTATCTTAAAGAATCATCAAATTTGTTGTTTAGGGATATTGAAGCGTGCAGCTAATATGGCAAAAACTAAAAACCTGTATAGAATTCCGGTTAAAAAGAAAGACCTTGGATTAGCTATCTCTGGCCCTAATGCGCATAATGGCTTTCTCCAATACGCAATTGATTTTTTAGTCCCGATGGGGACTGAAATAGTAGCTGCTTGCGATGGAAAAGTTATCGATGTCAAAATGGATTCCAATGAAGGCGGCCTTGATAAGAAGTATCTAGGAAATAAGTATCTGAATTTCATCACAATTGAACATGAGTATAAAGAGTGTTCCCAATATGCGCATTTAAAATATAGAGGGGCATGCGTAAAGAAAGGCCAAACTGTCAAAGCCGGCGAGGTAATAGGATTTAGTGGCAATACAGGTTTTACCTCTGCACCCCATTTACATTTCCATGTTTGCATAGACAATGATTCTGAAATCGGCTGGGAAACACTGGAGGTCCAGTTCAGTGCGCAAATTAAAGTTATAAGAAATGCACCTGATTTAAGCGAGGATGACAAGAGATTAATGCAGGAAATGCCACGATAATGCTCTACTTCTTCTGAAACCTGTCATTATCACGGTTATAGCACTTGTCCATGACCTGCTTCCATGCATCGTCGAGGTTTATTCCCTTGGAATTTGCAAGGCAGCACAATGTAAAGATTATATCTGCCATCTCAGCGCCCAGCTCACGCCTGTCTTCAGAATCCTTTTTCTTTTTAGGGCCGAACAGGTGGTTAACTTCCCTTGCCAGCTCGCCTGTTTCCTCCATCAGCCTTGCCAGCATCTCATGCGGCTGCCAGTACTGGGGCTCAAACTGTGAAGTCCATTTGTCCACGTCTTCCTGCAGTGTTTTAAGCGCCACGGGTAAATAGATTGTATCAGGATATATAAATCTAATGCCTTGCAAAAACTTATAAGCTTTCAAATCCATTATCCTGCTTATGCCAATGGAGGAAATGCGCTGGAACCTTGACGATGTGCTGCCGAAAAGCAGGTTTGACGCATTATGCAGGGAGCTGGAAGAAAATCTGAAGCAATACGACTATTTCTACCCAAAGCTGAAGCCTGGCATGAGCGAGGCTGATTTCAAAGAGCTGGCTGATTTTGAGGAAAAAACAGGGGAAAAGCTTGCAAGAATAGGTGGAATGCCGCAGTTATGGGAAAGCGTGGACCAGAAATCGCAGGAAGCAAAGTTGCTGAAGGGCAAGGCAGAGGATTTAGGATTGAAATTCAGCAACAAGACAAGAAAGATTGGCTTATGGCTGCAGGGCAAGGAAGTCGAAGGCATGCAGAGGCTGGATGATAAAAACGCAGAGCGCTTGTTCAGGGCTGTCCCGCCGCTGTACTACGGCATGATGTACGCAAGAAAGCTCGCAAAGCATACCCTGTCAGAAGCCGAGGAAAAGCTAATCCATGAAAAAGACATGGCCGGCGTGGATGTGCTTGTTGACCTTAGGGAGCTTATAGAAACAGAGTTCCATTACAAATTCAAGCCAAAGGGAAAGAAAGAAAAGATATTGAAAACAGTGTCAGACCTGCTGGTGTATGCATATTCAAAAGACCCTAAAGAGAGGGAAGCGGCTGCAAGGGCATTGCTTGAAAAATACAGGGAAAACATTGACAAGTTCTTCATGGTGTACCAGGCGATTGTAAAAGACTGGTGGCATGATTATGAAAGAAGAGGCTATGAATCTGCAATACAGGTGAGGAACATAGCAAACCATATTCCTGACAAGGCAATAGAAGTTCTATTGAATGTATGCAAGGAAAACAAGGATGTTTACCACAGGTATTTCAGGTTCAAGGCAAAAGAGCTTGGGATGAAAAAGCTCAGGAGGTTTGACATATATGCGCCTCTGAAGGCTGCAAAAGAAGGAAAGATTGGGTTTAACGCGTCAAGGAAAATAGTCCTGGACACGTTTGACTCGTTTGCAAAGGGCTTTGGCGAAAAAGCAAGGATTATACTCAATGCAAAGCACGTTGACTCGCACCCGAGGGAGACAAAAAGAGGCGGTGCGTTCTGCGCAACTCTTGCCCCAAAAATAATCCCTTATGTGCTGTTAAACCATACAGGCAAGGAAAGGGACGTGTCCACTATGGCGCATGAGCTGGGGCATGGAATACACTCATTGTACGCAGCGCACCTGCCAATGGGGGCGCAGCACGCAAACCTGCCTTTGTCTGAAACAGCATCCACTTTGGGCGAGATGATTGTGTTTGAGAAACTATTGGAAAAGGCAAAAAATGACAAGGAAAGAAAAGCAATGCTTTCTGACAAGATGGGTGACTCGTTTGCAACAATCCTCAGGCAGGCATATTTTGTGAAGTTTGAAATACTGGCTCATGAAGCTATTAAGAAAGGAGTAACAGCCGACCAATTGTCAGGCATTTATCTTGAAACCCTCAAAGAGGAGTTCGGGGATTCTGTTGAGCTTGATGAGATGTTCAAATATGAGTGGGCAAGGATTCCGCACTTGGCTGCAACCCCGTTTTACTGCTATGCGTATAACTTCGGGGAGCTGTTGTCATTGGCATTGTTTGCAAAGTACAAAAAGGAAGGGGAGGCATTTATACCAAAGATAGAGAAAGTGCTTGCAGCAGGCGGTTCAAGGGCGCCTGAAGAAGTTCTTAGGGAGATTGGGGTTGACATGTGCTCAAGGCAGTTCTGGGAAGGGAGCTTTGATATTGTGAGAGAGTGGCAGGACAGGCTGGAGAAGTATTAGCCGATTCTTACAGAAAAGCTTAAATATACAATGTAATACATAGTATCTCATGGAAGCAATATGCGTAAAGCTTGACAAGGGCATAATGAAAGAAATAAACGAGATAGCTAAGGAATTCCACTATACCACAAGGACTGATTTCATAAGGGAAGCCATAAGAAGCAAGATAGAGGAATTGCAGAAGAAAAGGGCGCTAAAAAACCTTGAGAAATATTTTGGGGCTTCAAAAGTTAAGACAACGGATGAAGATTTGGAAAGGATAAGGGAAGAAGTTGGGAATGAGTATAAGAAAAAATTTGGATTAAAATAGTTCTTCTGGCTTTTTTGTATCAGCTATATCCCTAAGCTGCTCAAAATGCCTGTCTCTTGAAACCATAATTGCAAAATTGTCCCTGGCAAGGATTGCATGAAAACAGTCGGCAAAAGGCAATTCTCTTTCTCGGCTTAATCTGTCTGCCTCGGCTGATTGTTCGCTATTTGCATAGACTTTTTTAAAATTACTTTTTGGGATTATGTTAAATGCCTTGTGGATTATATGCATAGGATACCTGCGCAGCAATTCGTCTATAACCATATCCGAATAAATGACTATGCCTCCGGTCTGTGCAATTCCCCGAAACATCTTCAAAGCCCATTCGCCTAAAGGCCTGAACCGGTCTTTTCTGTTTTCGTGGAAATCAACCCATATTGCAGTATCAATATAGTATCTTTCAGCCATGGCACAGATTGTATGCAGAGCTTATATAAAAAGTCTTGTCCGGAAAAGTGGGCGTTTTTCCGTCGTCACCGCAGGATTTACAGCATACTTGAAAAAAGCACAAAAATAGCAGGAAATAGAATAAATCATAGGTCTCCTTCTCCACAGTTACATTTACTCACTTCTGTTCATAATCTATCTTCGCTCGATAGATTTTTAAACCTGTTAATATTATACCACAAAGCATGAAACCAGTCAAAACAAGGCAGGAGCTCATAAAGCTGTATATAGACTTTTTTAAGTCAAAACAGCACAAGGAAGTCCCTAATTCTCCTTTGATACCGCAGAATGATCCTACGGTTCTGTTCACAACAGCAGGCATGCACCCGTTAGTGCCCTATTTATTGGGGCAGAAGCATCCGCTTGGAAAAAGACTTTGCAGTGTGCAGCGCTGCATAAGGACAAATGACATTGATTCAGTAGGAGATAGGTTTCACAACACATTTTTTGAAATGCTCGGCAACTGGAGCCTGGGAGATTATTTCAAGAGCGAATCAATTGAATACTCGTTTGAATTCCTTACAAAAACATTAGGCATTCCGCCTGATATGATTGCAGTTACCTGCTTTAAGGGCGATAAGGATGCTCCAATAGACAAGGAAGCTGCAGAAAGATGGAAAAATCTGGGTTTGAAAGAAGACAGAATTGCATTCCTTTCAAAAGAGGACAACTGGTGGAATCCTCCGGGGCAGACTGGTCCTTGCGGGCCAGATACGGAAATATTCTTCTGGGTTGGAACAGGAAAGCCGCATGGCAACCCGGGCGTTAATCCCAAGGAATGGGCAGAGATATGGAACAACGTATTCATGCAGTACGAGAAAAGGGAAGATGGAAGTTTTGCTGAACTCAAGCAAAAAAATGTTGATACAGGTATGGGCATTGAAAGAACATTGGCAATACTTAACAAGTGCGAATCTGTCCATGAAACTAACATGCTTTTTCCGCTGATACAGAAGCAGGAACATCTTTCAGGAAAAAAGTATGGAAACGAGCCGAATGAAACAAAGAGCATGCGTATTATAGCAGACCATATAAGGGCTTCTGTCATGATTCTTGCTGAGAAAAAAGCCCCGAGCAACGTGGAGCAGGGATATGTATTAAGAAGATTAATCAGAAGGGCAATCCGCCATGCAAGGCTTATCGGGATTGAAGGAAAATTCACAAAGGCAATAGCAGAAGAAGTGTTCCCTCTGTATCCTGATTATTCTTACCTTGAAGCAAATAAGGCATTCATTTTAACAGAACTTGAAAAGGAAGAAGAAAGGTTCTCAGAAGTGCTTGAAAAGGGAATAAGGTACTTTGCAAGGCTGAAGGAAACAATACAGGGAAAAGTTATAGACGGCAAAACAGCCTTCTTATTGTACCAGAGTTTTGGCTTCCCTATTGAGATGACGCAGGAGCTTGCAAGGGAAAACAATCTTGAGGTTGACATAATAGGGTATGAACAAGAGCAGGCAATGCACCAGGAACTGAGCAGGACAGCAACTGAAGGAAAATTCAAGTCAGGGCTTGCAGATAATTCAGAAGCAACAACAAGGCTGCATACAACAGCGCACCTGATGCTTGCGGCGCTTAGGCAGGTTTTAGGAGGCCATGTCGAGCAAAGGGGCAGCAATATAACAGCGGAAAGAATCAGGTTTGACTTTTCGCATGATGAAAAGCTTACCCCGAAGCAGTTAAAGGAAGTTGAGCGGATAGTAAACGACAACATAAAAAATAATCTTGACGTGAAAAGGGAAGAAATGACTGTTGATGAGGCGAAAAAGACAGGCGCAATGGGCGTGTTTGAGCACAAGTACGGCGAAAAGGTTTCTGTTTACACAATCTGCGACCCCAATAACATCGTAAGCAGGGAAATATGCGCAGGCCCGCATGTTACGAACACGAAAGAGATCGGAAGGTTTAAAATCCAGAAAGAGGAAGCTTCTTCAAAAGGCGTAAGAAGAATCAAGGCAATTCTTGAATAAAAAAAAGAAGCAAAAAGAAAAATCAGAAGCTCATATTTTGGGCCGTGGCTGTCGTGTGTATATAATGCGCGATTGATTCCAAGTCCAGCTTGCCGTCATATATGCCTTTCGGGTGCAGAACATTCAGCCTGTCCATTGCAAAGCGCCTTGCCGGATTATAGGCATGCGCTATCTGCATCTGCAGCCTTTCTCCGCCGATTATGCCCATCTTTGCAAGCAGGTCAGCCGGCTGCTTCAGCGTTCTTAAAACAGTGTGCAGCTTTCCCACATCCACTCTTGTCTGCCATTTTGCAAGCTCGTCAAGCTCTTCAACTGCCTTTACAGTATCCCTAAGGTCCTTGCCTCTTGCAGCGCCCATTCTTTCGAACGCGCCCTTCAGCCTGCCGCGCCTTTCTGCAAGCAAAGCC